>NZ_JBEYLC010000077.1:0-25505 GCF_040635885.1 Nocardiopsis sp. NPDC006832
AGGTGGACGTCGATCTTGACCAGGTCGACCCCGCCGCGCAAGGCTGAACGTAGGGCCGGCAGCGTGTTACCCGGGTAGCGTGCGGTGTCTCCGCGTAGTGCGATGGACAACGTCATGTGTCCAAGGGTCGCAAAAACCGGCGCCGCACGTGGCGCAAACAGGAAAAACGCCTACCAAGGCCGTCCCTGTCGGGCTTGTGGACGCATGGATGGTCCCCCGCGGACCCAGTGCGAGCGTTGTCACGTCGCGTCGGTCCGTTCCGACCGCGACGAACTGGGAAACTTTGTTATCGGGTGTCGTGACGGCACGGCACCCTCAGGCAGGCCCCGAGTGTGAGGCGAACGATGATTCCGGACCAACGACGAGAGCACATCCTCAAACTCCTCCAGGAGCGCCATGTGCTGAGTATCAACGAGCTCACGTCGATGCTGTCCGTGTCCCACATGACGGTGCGCCGGGACATCCAGGCCCTGGAGAACGACGGCAAGGTCCTGTCGGTCACCGGCGGGGTGCGTCTGGCCGCCCGTCTCAAGAGCGAACCCTCCTACCTGGCCAAGGCCCAGCTGGAGGTCCCCGCCAAGCGCGCCATAGCGCGCGCCGCCGCCGACCTGGTGCGCGAGAACTTCACCATCTACCTGGACGCGGGCACGACCACGCTGCAGATGGTGCCGCTGCTCACCGACAAGGTGGGGCTGACCGTCATCACCAGCGACTTCAACGTCGTCGGCCACCTCATGGAGTACCCGGGCATCGAGCTGATCCACACCGGTGGCGTGGTCTCGCACTCGGACCACTCCTCGGTCGGCCAGTTCACCGCGGACTTCCTGCGCAAGGTCAACGTGGACCTCGCGTTCATCGCGAGCAGCTCCTGGGACGTCGACCGCGGCTCCACCACCCCGTCCGAGGCCAAGGTGATCGCCAAGCAGGAGTTGCTGCGCATCGCCTCCAAGAGCGTCCTGGTGGTGGACAGCACCAAGTACGGCAAGTTCGGCACCTTCCGGGTGGCCCGTCTGGAGGAGTTCGACCTGATCGTCACCGACGACCGGTTGCCCCGTTCGGCGGTGGACGAGCTCACCGAGCGCGAGATCCGTCTCCAGATCGTCCCCAGCGAATAACGCCCCGGCCCCGGCGGCGCACCGACTACGTCCTCAACGAGGGTTCGGCGGGCGCCTCCGGGGCCGACTCGTTCCGGCGCGTGTACCAACGACCCCGCATCACCAGGGTGGTCATCGCCAGCGAGATGACACCGCCCGCCGTCCCCAGCGCGAACGCGCCGTAGTGACCGTGGGCGTCGGCGAGGGCCCCGGCGACCATGGAACCCAGCGCCTGCCCGAGGATCAGACAGCTCAGTACGATGGCCATGGACTGCGAGAGCCGTTCGGGCGGAGCGGCCCGCTCGATCAGACCGAACAGACTCACGATGTGCGGGCCGATCGCGAAGCCGAGCGCGAAGAGCGTCACGGCGAGTGTCGCGGGACCGTGTTCCAGGTACAGCGGCAGGGTGAGCAGGGCCAACCCCGCGGCGGCCACTCGCGTGCGGGCGGTCAGGGTGAACCCCACCGGCAACGAGGCCATCAGCAGGCCCGCCACGGCGCTGCTGGTCCCCATCACCGCGTACATGAGCCCCGACAGGTCGCCGTGGCCCGCGTTGTCGGCGAAGGCGGTCACACCCGTGGACATCCCGCCGAAGAACAGGCCCTGGCAGAACATGGGGACGGTCAGCACCATCAGGGCCGGGCGCAGGATGCGCCCGCCGTTACCGGGCGCCGGCGCGCTGCCGGACGGGGCGGTGGGGTGCAGGGCGAACACGGTGCCGAACACGCCCAGGAGCACGGCGGCGCCGATGACGCTCGCGGTGGGGGACATGGTCACGGTGAGAATGCCCACGAGCGCCGGGCCCAGGACGAAGGACGCCTCGTCCAGTACGCCCTCCACGGACATGGCGGCCGACACCGAGCGTTCGCGCTCCAGGCCGCGCTCGGGCCCCTCGCGGATCAGTACCACCCAACGGGTGCGTGCCATGGGGCCGACCTGGGGCAGGCACAGGCCGCCGAGTGCGGCGAGCGCGACCAGCACCGCCAAGGGGGCGTCGGCGATCACCGCGATGACGAGCGCGGCGATCAGGACGGTGTCCACCAAGGCCGTGACCAGGACCGGGAGACGTTGCCCGTGACGGTCGGCGAAACGGGCGATGACGGGGCCGCCCACGGCCTCTCCGAGGGCGAACGCGCCCGAGACCAGCCCTGCCGCGGCGACGCTGCCGGTGGTGACGGTGACGAGCGTGAGGAGCCCGATCAAGGTCATCGAGATGGGGAGACGGGCCAGGAAGGTGGCGAGGAGCAACGGCCAACCGGCGATCCGGTGCATGCGCCGCAGGGTTTCAAATGGTGACATCCGCCCTCGTTCTGTACTCGCCCTCGGCCGCGAACCATCCCATGATAGGTCCACCGAAGTCCCGATTCGGGTTCGCGAATGTGTAGGTTCCCTCCCATGGACCACCCCCATCCCCTCGGCGGGCCACGCTCATTCCTCACCCCCGGGCCCGGCTGGCCCGACCGGAGCGCGGTCGTACGCGACGTCTTCCTGACACTGGGCTTCTACCTGCTCATGGCCGCCGAACTGTACGCGTTGTCGGTGCTGGACATCCTCGGCCCTTGGCAAGTCCTGGGCGCGCTCATCGGGCCGGTGGTGGTGGTACTGCTCGGCCGTCTCCATCCGCTGCTCGCCCCCTGCGCGGCCATGATCCTCGGCTACCTGCTCCTGGCCTTCGTCGTCGTGCTGACGTGCGCGTCCTACCTGGCCGGACGGCGTTCCCCGAAGGCGAGGCCGGTGGCGATCCTCATCGTGTTCGCGGTCGTGGTGTTCGCCGACGTGTGGCGCAGCGGGATGGGCGGGGAACCGGTGATCTGGATCCTCTCGCTCCTGGTGACCGTGTTGTCCGTGGCCGTGCCGTGGTTGGTCGGTGTCTACCGACGCCAACACGTGGAACTGATCGAGGGCGGATGGGAACAGGCCCGCCGGTCACGCCGGGAGCAACGGCTGACCGCGGACCAGGCAAGGATGCGCGAACGTTCCCGCATCGCCCGCGACATGCACGATTCCCTGGGCCACGAACTCACCCTCATCGCGCTCCGGGCGGGTGCCCTGGAGGTCGCCCGCGACCTGGACGAACGGCACCGGGAGAAGGTGGTCGAGCTTCGGGAGACCGCGGTCTCGGCCACCCGGAACCTGCGCGAGATCATCGGGGTCCTGAACGACGACGAAGGCGAGCGGTCGGCGCCCACCGGCCCCGCCGGCGAGAGCGTCGTCGCGTTGGTCGAACGGGTCCGCGACTCCGGACTCCGGGTGATGCTCGTCCAGGAGGGACCGATGGAGGATCTGGCCCCGATGGTGGATCGAGCCGCCCACCGGGTGGTGCAGGAGTCCCTCACCAACGTCGTCAAGTACGCCCCGGAGTCGCGGGCCACGGTGCGGCTCACCGCCGACAGCCGAAGGTTGGCGGTCCATGTCACCAACACCGCCACCGAGGGCGCTTCCGGGGAGGGCGCGGTCAGCGGTCACCGTGGACTCGCCGGCCTGCGGGAACGGGTCCGGCTGACCGGCGGCACCTTCGCGGCCGGTCCCGCCGAGAACGGCTGGGAGGTGTGCGCGATCCTGCCTCTGGACGGTGAGGCGGTTCCGGACGAGGAGATCCGCACCGACGGCGCCGCGGAGATCGACCGGCTCCGGCACAATGCCCGTCGCGGGGTCCGGAACTGGTCCGTGGCGCTGTTCGCCGCTCCCATCATGTTGCTCATGGCCGTGGCCGTCTTGATGTACCTGTTCGTCCTCGACGTCCTCACGGAGTCCACACTCTCCCCGCAGGACTACGCCGAGGTCGAGGTGGGGCGCGACCAGGACGAACTCGCCCCCCTGCTGCCCGCCTACCCGCTCGACCAGACGACACAGCTCGAAGAGGTCGCCGACCCCGACCCCGACTGCGACCAGTACCGGGTCGATCAGGGAGCGTCCGACACCGACGCGGACTTCTACCAACTCTGCTACGAGGACGGGGTCCTGGTCAGCAAGGAGGAGTTGCGGGGGCCGTGATCGGGCCCTTGTGGGATGCTTCCCGCGGACCACCGACCCCCGAGGAGGAACGTTCGTGATCAGGGTGCTGCTCGCCGACGACGAGGCGATGATCCGCGCGGGTGTGCGGGCCATCGTGGAGAGCGACCCGGACATCGAGGTGGTGGCCGAGGCGGCGGACGGACGCGAGGCCGTGGAACTCGTCCTCGCCCACCGCCCCGACGTCGCCCTGCTCGACATCCGCATGCCCCGGATGGACGGCCTGGCCGCCACGGCCGAACTCCGCAAGCTCGCGCCGGACACCCGGGTCGTCATCCTGACCACCTTCGGCGAGGACGAGTACATCGCCCAGGCGCTCGGTGACGGGGCCGCCGGGTTCCTGCTCAAGGCCGGTGACCCGCGCCAGCTCATCTCCGGAGTGCACGCCGTCGCGGACGGTGGCGCCTACCTGTCCCCACACGTGGCACGGCAGGTGATCAGCCGGATCGGTTCCGGGAGGGCGGCCAGGGAGGCCGCCGCCGCCGAACGTCTGGCCGAACTCACCGATCGCGAACGTGAGGTGCTCGCCCTGGTCGGCACGGGGTTGTCCAACGCCGACATCGCCGGACGGCTCTTCCTGGTGGAGGGCACCGTCAAGAGCTACGTGAGCGCCATCCTCGGCCGGTTGGGGATGAAGAACCGGGTCCAGGCCGCCATCCTCGCCTACGAGGCGGGCCTGGTGGAGCGGGACGCCGACGACGGTGGGAGGCTCGGGCCCGGGCCGACGTGAGCGCCGAGATCGAACGGCCGCGTCAGACCTGCGACGAGGGCCGGCTTCTCCGGTCGAGCATCGGCCGGTGCTTGGGCCTGCGCAACCCCGAGGCGCGCAGCCGGGTGACCAACTCGCGTCCGCTGACGTGTTCGGCGCCGAGCGCCACCGCCCGGGCGTGTACGTGCTCGGGGATGTCGTAGTGGTCCCGTTCGAAGGCGCGCTCGGGAACCCCGAGCTCGCGGGCGAAGGCGTGCAGTTCGTCGAGGGACACGTCGCTGACCAGGTGTGCGAAGCGCCATCCGCGTGGACCGGGCCAGACCGGGCTGTCGACCAGGACGCTCACGACGCCTCCGGTGCGGTCACCGCGCGCCAGGGCACCGGACTGGACATGACCATGGTGCTGGAGGGCCGACCGTGCTCGGCGAGCTGGTCGATGACCTCCTCGAAGTGCTCCATGGAGCGCACCGCGATGAGCAGGAAGCAGCAGGCGTCACCGGTGACCCGGTGGACCTGGAGGATCTCGGGCAGCTCCAGCGAGGACCGTTCGCGCAGCAGGCAGTGGGCGCCGAAGCACTCCATCCGGACCAACGCCGTCACCGGCAGCCCGGCGGCGGCCGGGTCGACGTGCGCGTGGTAGCCGGTGATGACCCCGCGGTCGGTGAGCCTGCGGACACGGTCGGCCACGGCGGGCGCCGAGAGGTTGACCCGGCGGGACAGCTCGTTGAACGACAGACGCCCGTCCTGTTGGAGCTCGTGGAGGATCCGCTGGTCAACGCCGTCCAACGGGAGGGGAGTGTGTGGGGCCATGCTTTTCGTTCCCAAGGTCGAGATCGGTTTCCAGTAATGAATGTAAACCCGATGGGGGATCCGCGTTACCATCGGCCATTCCTTCCCTGGGTGATATGTCCGATCATGTGAGCTCACGTTCACGGCGCCGTGCACGGCGGAACCCGGTGGCGCCGCAGGGCGTGCGAACACCGAAGCCACGCCGTACCCGAGGGGTAGAGACCATGCTCTCCAACACGTCCGTCCAGCAGTGCCCCTACGCACCCGCCGAGGGCGGCGCGCAGGACGCCGCGACGGCCCGGGCCCGCAAGGCCGAGAGCAACAAGGGCGAGCCGACCCTGGCCTTCGACCACAACACCCCCTACGTCGACTACGTGGGCATCGACACCCTGCTCGACCTGGAGCGACCTCGCACCGAGGAACCCGCCGAGTCCGCGTTCATCGTCACCACCCAGGTCATGGAGCTGCTCTTCCCCCAGGTACAGCGACGGTGGGAGACGGCCCGCGACGCCCTGGAAGCCGACGACGTACCCGCGGCCCTGGTCGCGCTGCGCGGCGCGTGCAACGTCCAGGACGTACTCAACTCCTCCTGGGGGCTGCTCTCCGACATGACCCCCACCCAGTTCAACCGGTTCCGGGACGCCTTCGGCGAGGCCTCGGGCTTCCAGTCCTACGGCTACCGAAAGCTGGAGTTCCTCCTCGGCAACAAGTCCGCCGCCATGATCCGCCCGCACAAGGGCATGACCGGTGTGGCCGCCGAACTCGCCGAGATCCTGGAACGCCCCGGTCTGTACGACGCCGCGCTGCGCCTGCTGGGCCGACGCGGTCTGCCGGTCCCCACCACGGTCACCGAGCGCGACTGGACCGGTGAGTACGAACCCTCCGCCGAGGTCGAGCGCGTCTGGCTGGGGGTCTACGAGGACGACCGTCCAGGCAACGACCTGTTCCTGCTGGCCGAGGGACTGCTGGACGTCGCCGAGCGGGTCACCCGGTGGCGTCACCTGCACTTGATGGCGGTGAAGCGCACCATGGGGGGTAAGCCCGGCAGTGGCGGGTCCAACGGACTGAACTGGTTGGCCCGCAACGTCGAGAAGGACGTCTTCCCCGAGCTGTGGTCGCTGCGCAGCACGGTCTGACGTCGACCCGAACCTTTCGAGCCACCCCGGCCCACCGGATCTATGTAGGAAGCGGGACCCGATGACACCCACCACCCGTGAGGACTGCGCCGCGCTGGACGCGGCCGACCCCCTCGCCCACCTCCGCGAGGAGTTCGTCCTCCCCGAAGGGGTGATCTACCTCGACGGGAACTCGCTGGGCGCGCTGCCGCGTTCCACCCCCGGCCGGGTGGCCGACATGATCGAGCGCGAGTGGGGACAGGACCTCATCCGTAGCTGGAACGACGCCGGCTGGTGGGACAAGCCGCGCACATTGGGCGCGAAGGTGGCCCCTCTGGTGGGCGCCGACCCCGACGAGGTGATCGTCGGCGACGGAACCTCCGCCAATTTGTTCAAGTGCCTGGTCACGGCGTTGCGCCTGTCCGGCCGATCGGTCGTGTTGGGGGAGGCCGGCAACTTCCCCACGGACCTGTACGTCACCGAGGGCGCCGTCTCCCTGACCGGCGCCCGCCAGCGCCGGATCGACCCGGACGGCCCCGCGTTGGCCGCCGAACTCGCCAGGGGCGACGTGGGCGTCGTGCTGTTGAGCCACGTGGACTACCGCAGTGGCGTGCTGCGCGACATGGCCGGCATCACCCGAATGGCCCACGAACACGGCGCCTTGGTGGTCTGGGACCTGTGCCACAGCGCCGGAGCCGTCCCCATGGACCTGTCCGGCCAGGACGTGGACTTCGCCGTGGGGTGTACGTACAAGTACCTCAACGGCGGTCCCGGCGCGCCCGCGTTCCTGTACGCGGCCCGTCGCCACCACACCACGGCGGAGCAGCCGCTGAGCGGCTGGCACGGTCACGCCCGCCCCTTCGACTTCACCCCCGAATACGAGCCCTCCCCGGGCGTCTCCCGGTTTCTCAGCGGCTCACAGCCCCTGGTGGCGGACGCCGCGCTGGAGGCGGGGCTGGACGTGTGGGCCAAGGCCGACATGGCAGGGGTGCGGGCCAAGAGCCTGGCCATGACCGACCTGTTCTTGGCCCGTGCGGCTTCGGTGGGACTGTCCTCGATCACCCCGGCCGAACACGATCGTCGTGGCAGTCAGGTGTCCCTGCTCGAACCGGAGGAGGGCGCCGGGTATCCGATCGTGCAGGCGCTTATCGAACGCGGCGCGATCGGTGACTTCCGGTCCCCCGACGTCATGCGGTTCGGGTTCACGCCGCTGTACCTGCGTTACGTGGACGTCTTCGACGCGGCCGCCCACCTGGTGGAGGTCGTGGAGTCGGGTGAGTGGCGAGACGAGCGCTTCAACCGGAGGTCACAGGTCACCTGACCCGGATGACCCGGAATCGACTCCCCGGTGGGACGACCCACCGGGGAGTTCTTTACGTCCGATGGACCTCGACCGATGTGACCTGACCCCGGGCCGGCATGGACTTGCGTGTCCTTCACCACGACAGGCCCCTCCGAAGTCACGTCCGACATATGCGGCGTGTCGTGACCTACCGGCCGTTATGAGGGCTTTGAGAGGGGTTCCGGGTGGTCTCGCGCCATGTATCTCGGTTTATGGCGAGGGTCACCATCGGGCCCCTTCGCCGCCCTCGTTCAGACCCTGGGTCCCCTGTGGTCAGGGGTTTTTCGTGGTTTCAGGCCCTTTGTCGGGTGGCGTCATACGGTAATTGCACGAATGCCGACCGTCATTTTACCCAGAATCCTTCGGTACTTTGCCAACCGCTGGGTTAGTGTCCTTCGTGACCGGTTCGTTATTGATCTTTAACGAGCCGGTGCCGAGCCCTTGACCGGCCACAGGCCGGAAGGGAAGACGAGGCCTTCTTTTCGTCTCAGGGAACGAGCCGCGCGAATCCAAGTGCCGGCTGTTACGGCGGAGCCGATCCGGCCCCCCGTTCCCACCCGCCGCTCGCCGCCGGCGACGCGGGAAGCCCCATGACCTGATCTCACCCACCGTGTGCCGCTCCGCGTGCCCCCGTGTGCCCCGACCTGTCCTGGGCGGCCTTCTCGGCCCTGTCACCAACCTGGCTGATAATCCATGAGCAACGACACTCCCATCCAGTACGGCGAAGTCACCGCGACCTATTTCTGGGACGACGGTTCCGGCATCAACGGTGACACGGGTGCGCCCGCAGGTGGCGAGCCCATGCAGAAGGGGCTCTTCTCCAGCCCCAGTTGGCCGTTGGGTACCGAGGGCTACATCGAGTACGAGGGTGAGCAGCACGAGTTCTTCATCGGCGACCGCGGTCCCGGTGAGCCCTCCAACGACTGTGACGTCCTCCTGGACATCGACGGCAAGACCTTCGCCGACATGATGGGCGAGGAGTGGAACGACGAGACCCTCGTCGTCGACGGCGGCAACGGTCACGCCGAGGTCGAGTACTTCATCACCGAATGGGGCGACGGCAACGGTGAAGAGGGCGCCCCCCACCCCTTCCAACAGCCCGACAACAAGTGCGAGAACGCCGTCGCCCCGGTCCCCGAGGAGCACCTGCCCCAGGAGGAAGAGGAAGAGGAGGAGCCCGAGGAAGAGCAGGCCGAGAAGGAGTCCGAGGACTCCTCCGAGAAGCAGGACGAGCAGGAGACCGAGGAAGAGGAGCAGCAGGACGCCGCTCCCGCGACCTCCGAGGACGAGGGCCAGGACGACGGCGTCACCGCCGAGACCGCGGCCAACGACCTGTCCGGCTTCGGGCTGATGAACGCCGAGGGCACCCCTTCGGCCGCCGGCCTGCTGACCCTGGCGATCATCCCCGCCATCCTCATCGCGCTGGCCTTCGCCTGGATCCGTCGTCCCTCAGGCGCCCACGCCGGTGCCACCGACGACAGCGGCAAGGGACTCATGGCCGAGAGCGACGGCCGTCACGGCATCGCCTCGTTCATCGACCGTCTGCGTGGCAAGGACAAGTAGCCGAGACCACCACCCCGGACGGTTCACCGGAGAGTGGGCAGAGGAAGGGTCGCGCGTATCGCGCGGCCCTTCCTCACATGTCGCCGAGCAGAAGTTCGGGGCGCTCCACGCAGTCGGCCACCCAACGCAGGAAACCGCCCGCGACACCGCCGTCGCACACACGGTGGTCGAAGGCCAGGGTGAGCTCCACCACCGGGCGCGGCACCACGTCGTCGCCCACCACCCACGGACGACGCAGGATCCGACCCAGGCCGAGGATCGCCACCTCGGGGTGGTTGATCACCGCCGCCGAGCCGTCCACCCCGAACACCCCGTAGTTGTTGACGGTGAAGGTCCCGCCGGACAACTCGCCGGGGCCGAGGGAACCGGAGCGCGCCGCCTCGGCGCGCTCGCCCAACCGCGCCGACAACTCACGGGTGGTGAGGCGGTGCGCGTCGGCGAGCACCGGGACCACCAGGCCGCGCGGAGTCTGCGCGGCGAACCCCAGGTGCACCGCGTCGAAGCGCACGGTCTCACCGCGTTCGGTGTCGAAGTGACCGTTGAGTTCGGGGAAGCGGGCCAGACCCAGCAGCGCGAACCGGGCGACCAGGCCCAGTACGCTCACCGGCCGGTCCGGCGCCGCCTCGTTGAGCCGTGAACGCAGCTCCATCATCGCGCCGGCGTCGGCGTCCACCCACACGGTGGCCTCCGGGATCTCCCGGCGTGAACGCGACAGTCTTTCGGCCATGGTCCGGTGCGCGCCCCGCAACGGCGCACGGTGCACCCCGGGTTCCTCGGACGTGCGGGGCGGTGGGGCAGAGGCGATCCGAGACTCCACGTCCCGGCGCAGCACCAGCCCGTTCTCTCCGCTGCCGCGCAACGCGGACACGTCGACGCCGTGCTCCCGTGCCAGCCGTCGGACCAGGGGCGATATCACCCTGGTCGGCCCATCGGAGGTCGTGGGCGAGCCGTCGATCGCCGTTGATCGAGGCGGCCCGCCCGACCCGCGGGCGGCGCGACGCGAGGGCCGCGCGCCCGTTCCCGTGCCGTAGCCCACCAGGACGGCACCCGAATCCGCGCTGTGGTCGGCGGCGCCGTTGCCGCCCGCGGAGTCCGGGACCTCCCGTGTGCTCGGCACGGTGGTCCGAGGGTCGCCACCCGCCCCGGAGGGTCGGGCGGGGGCGACGGAGATGAGCGGAGCGCCGACGGCGACGACCGCGCCGACCGCTCCGTGCAGTTCGGTGACGACGCCACCGAAGGGACAGGGGACCTCCACGGTGGCCTTGGCGGTCTCCACCTCGGCGACCGGCTGGTCCACGACGATCTCGTCGCCCGCGCTCACCAGCCACGACACGATCTCGGCCTCGGTCAACCCCTCACCCAGGTCGGGGAGTTCGAAGGTGCTCACCGGTCCTCCACCCACTCCGACTCCCACTGCAGGCGGTCCACGGCGGCCAGGATCCGGTCGACCCCGGGCAGGTGGTGTTCCTCCAGCTTCGGTGGGGGATAGGGGACGTCCCACCCACCCACGCGCAGTACCGGGGCCTCCAGGTGGTGGAAGCACTGTTCGGTGACGCGCGCGGCGACCTCGGCCCCGTAGCCGCCGAAGACCGAAGCCTCGTGCACCACCACGGCGCGGCCGGTCCGGCGTACCGAAGCGGTCACGGTGGCGTCGTCGAACGGGGCCAGTTGACGCAGGTCCACCACCTCCAGGTCGCGCCCCTCGCCGGCGGCGGTCTCGGCGGCCTCCAGAGCTGTGGCCACCATGGGGCCGTAGACGATCAGGGTGGCGTCGGAGCCGGACCGTCGTACCACCGAACGCTCCATGGGTTCGGTGCGTACGGGCAGTTCGACGGCCTCCTTGGCCCAGTAACGGCGCTTGGGTTCGAGGAACAGCACCGGGTCGTCGCAGTCGATGGCCTCGCGCAGCATCGAATAGGCGTCCGCGGGCGTGCCCGGGGTGACCACCCGCAGTCCGGGGGTGTGCGTGTAATAGGCCTCGGAGGAGTCGCTGTGGTGCTCCACTCCGCCGATCCCACCGCCGTAGGGGACACGGATCACCACGGGCAGCGTCACCGCGCCGCGCGTCCGGTTGCGCATCTTCGCCAGATGTGAGGTGACCTGCTCGAACGCGGGATAGGCGAAGGCGTCGAACTGCATCTCCACCACGGGCCGTAGCCCGTACGCGGCCATCCCGATCGCGGTGCCCACGATCCCCGACTCGGCCAGGGGCGAGTCGAAACAGCGCTCCTCGCCGAAGGCCGCCGTCAGCCCGTCGGTCACCCGGAACACCCCGCCCAACGGTCCGACGTCCTCGCCGTAGACCAGCACGTTCGGGTCGGCGGCCAAGGCGTCGTGCAGGGCACGGTTCAGGGCCGCGCCCATGGTGGTCTCGGAGGTGGGGAACGTGTGCGCCATCAGACCTCCCGCAACTCCTCGGCGAGCTCGCTCCGTTGCCGCTCCAGCACCGGCGGGACCTCGGCGTAGACGTCGGTGAACAGGGACGCGGGGTCGAGTCGGTCCTCGCCCGCCATCCGGTCGCGGACCACGGTGGCGACCCGTTCGGCGTCGCGTTCGTAGACCTCCAGGAGTCCGTCGTCGACGATCTGCTCGTTGCGCAGCAGCGTCTCCATACGGATCAACGGGTCACGCTCGACCCAGTACGCCACCTCGCCGTCGTCGCGGTACCGCTGCGGGGCGTCGGCGTTGGTGTGCGGATCGACCCGGTAGGTGAGCGCCTCCACGATGGCCGGGCCGCCGCCCGCGCGGGCCTCGGCCAGGGCGTGGGCGACCACGGCGTGCACGGCGGCGGCGTCGTTGCCGTCCACGTGGTGGCCGCGCATGCCGTACCCCACCGCCTTGTGGGCCAGCGTGGGGGCCGCGCTCTGCCGGTGCAGCGGCACGCTGATGGCCCAGTGGTTGTTCTGGACCAGGAACACCACCGGGGTGTTCCACACGGCCGCGAAGTTGTAGGCCTCGTGGGCGTCGCCCTCGCTGGTGGCCCCATCGCCCATCAGGACCAGGGCGGCCACGTCGTGGCCCTTATGTCGGGCGGCGTAGGTGAGGCCGACGGCGTGCGAGGCGTTGGTGGCCAACGGGGTGCACTGCGGGGCGCAGCGGTAACGGGGCGGGTCGTAGCCGCAGTGCCAGTCCCCGCGGAAGAGTGTGAGCGTCTCCACCGGGTCCACGCCGTGCGTGATCATGGCGACGCTGTCGCGGTAGCTGGGAAAGAGCCAGTCCCGTTCGCCCAGGGCCAGCACCCCGCCCACCTGCGCGGCCTCCTGTCCGGTGGAGGACGGGTAGACCGCGAGCCGTCCCTGGCGAGCGAGGGTGCCGGCCTGCTGGTTGAAGCGGCGTCCGATGACCATCGCTCGGTGGAGTTCGGCGAGCACGGCGGGGTCGGGAGCGGTGAACGAGGAGTGTTCGCGACGGCCGCCGTGCCGGTCCACGAGGCGCACCGGTTCCTGGGAGGGCAGGGGAGGAACCGGACGAGTTCGCTCATCGGTGTGCTTCATGTCTTGAATATGAGCCGAATCACCCCATATTGTCGATCCCTCCACGCCGATGCTGGACGAATTGCTCGGCATGGTGCCCCCCGGTACAGAACATCTAATATGTCCATCACCTGGACGGTATGAGGTAAGACACATGGCCGTGCAGCTGGATGACACCGACCGTCGGATCATCGCCCTCCTTCGCGATGACGGTCGTATGTCGATCCGCGCCGTCGCCGAGCGCGCGCACATCTCCCGGGCCAACGCCTACTCCCGGCTCGAACGCCTCCGCAACGACGGGGTGATCAGGGGCTTCACCGCCGTCATCGACCCTGAGAAGTACGGCACCGCCCTGTCCGCCTACGTGTCGGTGCGCATCGAACAGCACTCCTGGGAACGATTTCGCGAATACCTGCGCGACATCCCCGAGGTCGACCACGCCGCACTCGTCTCCGGCGACGTCGACCTGCTCCTCCTCGTACGCGTCACCGACGCCGCGGCGCTGCGCACGTTCGTCCTCGAACGCCTCCAACGCCTGCCCGAGGTCAAGAGCACCCAGACCATGTTCATCCTGGACGAGCCACATCTACAGTGACCGCCACGTCCTACCCTGAAGGTATGGAATATCGAGTCGTCGACGCCTTCACCGACCGACCCTTCAAGGGCAACCCCGCGGCCGTACTCGTCCTGGACGGTCCCTACGACGAGGCATGGGCCCGGCGGGTGGCGGCCGAGTTCAACCTCTCCGAGACCGCCTTCACGCGCCCCCTGGCCGACGGCACGCGTGAACTGCGCTGGTTCACCCCCGAAGTCGAGATCGACCTGTGCGGGCACGCGACCCTGGCCACGGCACACGTGCTCACCGAACTCGGTGTCGAGGGGCCCTACCGCTTCAGCAGCCGCAGCGGTCCCCTCACCGTGACCGCGGAGGACGGGCGGCTGTGGCTGGACTTCCCCTCACGACCGGCCGAGAAGATCGACGCCCCCGAAGGACTCGCCGAACACCTGGGCGTGGAACCCCTCTGGGTCGGTCGCGGCGGAACCGACGACCTGCTCGTCGAGGTCGCCGACGAAGCCGCCGTCCGAGGCCTGGAGCCGAACCTGTACGGCCTGCGCGACATCCCCGCGCGTGGAATCATCGTGACCGCGCCCGGTACCGAGTACGACATGGTCTCCCGGTTCTTCGCCCCCGGTTCCGGCGTACCGGAGGACCCGGTGACCGGCAGCGCCCACACCGTGCTCGCGCCCTTCTGGGGCGAACGCCTGGGCCGCACCGAACTCACCGCCCACCAGGCCTCAGCGCGCGGCGGCGACCTGCTCCTGCGTTGGCGCGGCGACCGGGTCCACATCGGCGGGCACGCCGTCTCCGTCGCCACCGGCGACCTCAAGGTCTGAAAGGGATCCCCCATGGAGCAGTGGAACACCAGGGACGAGATCGTCGCCGGACTGACCCGACTGGAGGAGGAACATCCCGGTTGGGAGCGACCCGCCGCCTACGCCGTCGGTGTGCACCAAGGGGGCGAGACCGGTTTCACCCTGGTCAACGTCGGTGAGCGCCTCCTCCCCGCCATCGCCCTGGGGCGTGCCTGTGGGCACACCTCCGGAACCGCCACCTACGAGCTCACCCCCGAGCAGCTGGACACGGCCATCGCCGGTCTGTCCCCGGCCGTGGGGTGCACCGAGATGGAACACCCCAACCATCACCACTGGGTGGAGGTGTCGGAGCAACTCCGGGATGGTGGTGGTCGGGCCGTGGCGGTGTTCGTCGCGTCGCTGGATGACGCGCCCGTCGACGACCACGACCGCGCGTTCCGCACCACCATCTCCGGTGCTGGTGGTACCGCTGGTGGCTGACCAGGGGTTGGTGGGGGTTGCTCGGGTGGCTGGTTGGGCGTCTGAGGTTGAGAGCCCTCCGGTTTATGGGGCGGGTGTGGGTGGGTTGGTGGGGCGCCTCGGGTAGGGGATTCTGCCGGTTGTTGGGCGTTGCTCGGGTGGGTTCTCCCTCCTTCCCCGCCGCGTGATTGTTGCCGCCCGCACCGCACGCGTCAAGGCGATGTTGTGTTGCTGTGACGATGGGGTTGGTGGCCTTGACCCGTGCGGTGCGGGCGGCGGTTTGGCGGCTATCGGGGAAGGGGGGAGAGTGGTTGAGGTCCCAACGGCCCTGCGGGCCTGCGGCCCGCTCCGGCCGCAAGCGGCCGGATCCCTTCCCCTCCGTCTGGCTTTCGCGTTGAGCGCGTCGCCACTACGTGACGGGTCCGGTCACGAAGGGCCCGCTACAGGCCGGACACGGGGCGGGGCGAGTCCCTGCGGTGGCCGGCACTGGTAGTCAAGACCACGCCGAGGCCGGTAGCAGTCCCCGGTGCCGGCGAGCCGGTGGCCCGCTTGTAGTGGTGGTCAGCGCTGGTGAGAGCAACCCCGGTGACAGCACCCGGCACCATGCCCGTGGTGGGTAGCCCCGGCACCCTGTAGCGGGGGAAGTTGGGGCAGCCCCGGTGCCGGTACCCGCAGTAGGGGCCGATGTCGGCAGGTGTGCCGCCGACACCCCCAACGGGGCCCACTGTGGCCCCGGGATATGGCTCCGGGTGGGGGGTTCGGGGTGTAGGCATACCGATACCCCCACAGGGCACGGGGCCCTTGGGGTCTGACACCCGACCTGGGGTGATCTCGCCGGGGGTGGTGTTCCACCTGGCGGAAGTACGCGGTGGTTAGAAGGCGGTGGGTGGGGCTGGCTCCCCCTCACCATCCCCGCTGGTTTCGGTGTCCTGTCGGTTCTGGGCGTGGTGGTGTTCCCAGATCTGCCGGTTCACCTTGGTCTGTAGCCGGTGCTTGAGCCGGTTATGGGTCGCACACAGCACCTGCATGTTGTCGGAGCTGGTCACCCCGCCGTGGGAGAAGGGGACGATGTGGTCGTATTGGGACCAGCTACGCGGCATGTCACAGCCCTGGTGCCATTCGCAGTAGGGCTTCTTGAACCCGGCCGCCTGACGCACCGGGTCCGGGGCGCACCGGTATTTGCGCCCCACGTCCAGCAGGGTCCGGCCTTCCTCGTCGGTCACGAAACGGCGCAGCCAGCTGTCGGGGGTCAGACGGGACACCATCTGATCGGGGATGACCACACCATCCTCAGTGACGGCGGGTTCAGCGGCCCCGTCGCCCAGGAGCCGCTTCAGCGGCACGGTGATGTTCAACGTGGCCAGGGCCTGGGGGGCTTTGGCACACTCCCGGTGGCCCAGAGCGGTCTCGAAGATCCGCATCATCGCGTCATAGACCCGCTCATGCTTCGGCATCGCGGCGTTCTCGGGCCCATACGGCTGGGTGTAGGCCTTCAGAGCGGCCTGGATCAGCTCGTTGTCGGCCCCCGGACCCCACATCCGCAACAGGAACCCGGACTCGAAGGTGGGCGAGAATTGCGCGCCCCGCTTCTCGAACACCTCGTCATAGTCCCGGTCGGCCTTATCCGGGTCCAACCGTGCCACGAACCATTTCGTCGCGTCCCGCAACTGGCGCACCGAGGTCTGGGGGCGTTCGTGTTTGTAAGCGATCAGCCCGTATTCCAACCGGGCCCGAAAACCCTCCACCGAAGGACGCTGGGCACGGAATCCCTCATCCGCTGTTTCCAGGACCTTCGCCCACTCGGCGGTGGCTTTTTCGGTGGAAGTCGCGATCGCGCACGCCTCACCCAACGACAGCACGCTGGTCTGGAAGGCCTCTTCCACCAAGGGGAGTTGCTGCTTGTGCAGGGCGCGGGCGAGGGTGGCCAGGGTGTTGGCCTCGGCCGGGGAGGTCCCCCACTGGTGGGTGATCCACGCCTGGACACTGCGCTGGCCACCCTCTTCCAACAGGGCGCCGGTGGCCTCCATACGGGCCAGCGCGGGCAACATCCCATAACGGATCCGGTCGACCTCCCCATTGAGCCTTTGGAACTGGGCGAGCACATCGGCTTCGCATCCGAACGGGGTATCCCGTTCGGAGAATTCCACCGCGATCTCCCGCGCACCCGCCATCGCCTGATCGACCGGTGTGTTCCCGATCGGGCGCGGTGTGCTGGGAGGAAAGCTCATACTCTGATTATATGTGACCAACTAAAAGAATGGCACCCCTACTCGCCAGTTGATTCAACACATTTCTAGACCCGACCGGCGTGCCTACCATGAATAGGGTGGCTATTTCGGGTTATCCACAACCCGGGATTAAATAGGTTCCTGTTTTTGATCTTGCTCGTAGCGCCAATTTGGGCGTCGAACATGGCGCTACGGACAAGATCATCGGGAAAGAGCCCCACCGGAGCCGGCCACCGCTGGGACGCGGCCAGCCACCCGCCCGACCTGTAGCGGGCCCTTCGTGACCCCACCGGTCACGTCGTGGCGACGCGCTCAACGAGGACACCAGAGGGAAGGGAAGGGATCCGGCCGGCTACGGCCGGAGTGGGCCGCAGGCCCACAGGGCCCTTGGGACCTCAACCACTCTCCCCCCTTCCCCGATAGCCGCCAAACCGCCGCCCGCACCGCACGGGTCAAGGCCACCCACCACAGCGTCACAGCACCCGACATCGCCTTGACGCGTGCGGTGCGGGCGGCAACAATCACGCGGCGGGGAAGGAGGGAGAACCCACCCCCACCCCGCCAGGCCACCGGCAGAATCCCTAGCCGAGGCGCCACACACCTCACACCCATTCGCTCACGCCACCCCGGCCACCCCCTCCGGGAGCCGACGTGTTGAGCGGACGCGGTCAGGGGAGGGGGTCGGTGATGGTCAGGTCGCGGTCGAGGATGGCGGCGTATTCGGGGCCGGCGTGGGCTTCGACCAGGCCGAGCAGCCCCAGGAGGTCGGTGCGGACCTGGGCCACGAGGGTGGGGATGTCCCGCAGTGGCAGCTTGAGGGTGAGTTCGCCGCCCTCCTGGGACAGGTGGACCTTGTCGCCGACGAACTTCTGAACGACGCCCGGGTCGTGGCCCATCCAGATGGGTTCGCGGTCGAGGAGGCTGATCCAGGAGCGCCATTCGTCGAGGCCGCAGCAGCAGCCCGGGGTGACGGCGGCGCCGGAGGGGCGGGTGGCGCGTACGCCGCCGGGGAGCAGGGTCATGTCGTCTTCGGTGTGCAGGAGGTCGGAGAGCTCGTCGCCCTGGTTGTACTCGGCCCAGCGGCGGAGGAAGGCGTTCAGGTCGGTGGGGGAGAGGTCGCCGGACAGGTGGAGGAAGGTGAAGTCGTCGAATTCGAGGACGGGTTCGAGTCGGATCATGCGGTCACCAGGGCGTGGATGTGATCCGCCGCGTTCCGGGCGCCGTCGGTGTGGGCGAGATGCTCGCGCAGGTCCTGGGCGCGGGCGCGCAGGGCCGGGTCGTGCAGGACCGCTTCGAAGGCGCGGCGGAGGGACTCGCCGTGGGCCTGGCGGGGGCTGAGCCCCACGGCGTTGCCGAAGCGCACACATTCGTCGACGTTCCAGCGTTGTTCGAACTGCAGGCCGATGCCCACGAACGGTTTCCCGGAGGCCGCCGCGGTCTGCACGGTGCCCTCCCCGCCGTGGATCACGGAGGCGTCGATCTGGTCGTTGAGCAGGTGCGCCGGGAGCAGGTCGAACACGTGCACGTGCTCGCCGAGTTCCGGGTGGTCGTCGGGGATCAGGTAGCGGGCGACCGGGGCCAGGACGGTGACGGGCAGACGGGACAGCTCACGCAGGACGCGAAGGACGATGTCCCGGTTCGCCGAGCTGCCCATGGCGAAGTACACCACCGGGCGTTGACTCTTGCGGGCCTTGCGCACCAGGTGTGGCACCTCGGGCGGGAGTTCGTGGTCCAGGTGGGCGTAGACCGGCCCGACCCAGCGGTAGTTCGGCGGCAACAGGTAGGGGCGCAGCCGGATGGAGGCGACGAGGTTGAGGTCGCCGTCCAGCGCGTCGACGGTGCGCCGGGGCAGGCGCACGCCGTTCTCCTGGGCGATCCGGACCCAACCCCGGGGTTTGAGGGTGGTGTGCCGGGCGGTCTCGCGCAGGAGCCGGGCCGCGGTGGTGTTGACGGCGCGGGCGAGGCGACCGTGCCCCTGGACGACGGGCAGCGCGGAGGTTTGGCGCAGGTGCGGCCAGGAGTACGCGAACGGTTTGACGTAGACCAGGGGGACGCCGTCGGCGCGCGCGGACACGAACTGGCTGAGGGTACTGCCGATGACGGTCGCGGCCGGGCGCAGCAGGGCGTTGAGGGCGCGTTCGCTCTCCACCCGCTCCCGGAACATCTCGGGGGTGAAGGGGTGTTCGAGCCCGGCGCCCTGGTCGAAGCGGATCGCCTGGTCGGCCTGTTCCTCGCTGAGCGGGGGAGTGAGCGCGTGGTACTCGAACCCCGCCTCCTCGATCAGCCCCGCGTAGCGCTCGGAGTAACCGGCGAAGACGCACTCGTACCGGTCCCGCAGTCGACGGGCCACCTCGATCGCCCGCGTGGTCTCGGCGAGGTTGAAGGTCTCCGGGGCGAACAGGACCGTGTTCACGGCGGAACTCCTTGTCTGGAAGGGCCTCTAGGCAACGTAGTCGCCCGGTCCGCGACACGGCAACGTTGTCCACAGGCTCGGAGCGAGAACTTCTGGAAAGTCCTAACCTGGCGGGGCAGCGCAGTACACCGAACTGGGGGAAACGATGTCGGGACGTCAGGGGAACGGTCACCGAGGTGGCGGTGGCGGTGGCCGTGGGGGTGGTGGCCGCAGGCCCGAACCCGAACCCATCCGCGGCGTGCGCGACGACGCCCGTCTGTCCCAGGAACTGCTGAGGATGGACGGCGCCTCCTACGGGCGCTACAAGTCCCTCAAGGGCGACTGGGACTTCGGCGACTTCACCCTGACCGTGGAGCGGGTCCAGGCCGACCCGTTCGCCCCACCCTCGCGGGTGCGCATCCTCCGTCCCGACGCCGGGATCCCGAGCGGCGCCTACGCCGATCCGGTGCGCCGCCGGGCCACCGCCGACTTCCTCGGCCGGTTGGCCCGCCGCCGACTCAAGGGGTCGCTGCTGCGGATCGACACCGGGGGTCAGGAGGTCATCGCGCGTTCGTCCTGCCAGGTGGGCGCGGACGGTTCACTGGACCTGCGGATCGGCCTGGACCTGCCCGGGCACGGGCGGCGCATCGACGGCCGTACCGCCGAACGCGAGCTGTGCCGCACCGTCCCCGAGCTGGTCGACGACCTGGACTGGGAGGAGATCGACCAGGACGCCGCCCGTGCCTTCGCCGACAGTGTGGCCGACACCGTCGCGCTGCGCGCCTCTCTGGCCGAGCGCGGACTGGTGGCGTTCGTCGCCGACGGGGCGATCCTGCCCCGCCTCAGTGGGATCAGCGACGAACCCATGCGCGGCGAGGGCGTGGTCCCCTTCACCTCCCCGGACTCCCTACGGGTGAGCGTGGACCTGCCACACCGGGGCACGGTGACCGGGATGGGGGTGTCCGAGGGCATCACGCTGATCGTGGGCGGCGGCTTCCACGGCAAGTCGACCCTGCTGCACGCCCTGGAGCGCGGGGTGTACGACCACGTACCCGAGGACGGCCGGGAACTGGTGGTGACCAGGGACGACGCGGTGAAGATCCGCGCCGAGGAGGGTCGCCGGGTGGAGCGGGTGGACGTCAGCCCGTTCGTGCGCAACCTGCCCACCGGGGCGGACACCCGTGACTTCCGCACCGAGAACGCCTCCGGCTCCACCTCGCAGGCGGCCAACATCTGTGAGGCGGTGGAGATCGGCGCGCGCACCCTGCTGGTGGACGAGGACTCCACCGCCACCAACCTGATGATCCGAGACGAACGCATGCAGTCCCTGGTGCACGGAGACCGCGAACCCCTGGTGCCCTTCGTCGACCTGGTGCGCCCGCTGCGCCGAGAGCACGGGGTCTCGACCGTGTTGGTCATGGGCGGCAGCGGCGACTACTTCGACGTGGCCGACCACGTGATCATGTTGGACGCCTACCACCCGCACGACGTGACCGAACGTGCCCGGGACCTGGCCCGGGATCGTACCGACGCGGAGTTCGCGCTGCCACGCGCCCGCATCGTGGACCGCGCGTCGGTGGACGATCGCACCGACCGGGGGCGGTCCAAGCTCAAGCGACGCGACATGGACGTGCTGGTGTTCGGCGAGAGCGACATCGACGTGCGCGCGGTGGAGCAGTTCGTCGACGCCGGGCAGATCACCGGAGCGGGGCTGGCGTTGCGCGCCCTGGTGGCCGGTGGCCACCTGGACGGTGGGAGGACCCTGGCCGAGGCCCTGGACTCCCTGGAGGAGGGTCTGGCCGAGCGGGGCGTGACCCTGCTCGGTGAGGACTTCGCCGGGGACTACGCGCTGCCGCGCAGGCAGGAGATCGCAGCCGTCCTCAACCGGTTGCGGAGCATGCGGGTGGCCGAACAACGCTGAGTTCGCGCCGGGACCCGCCCGTGGGGTGGCCGCGGTGTGTCCGTGGTCACCCGGAGGGGGTCGAGGCCGGTCGTTGGTCGGGGCGGGTCGGTATTGTGGAAACGCAGGGTGCGGTAGCCCCGAAGGACATCGAAACGGAACATCTCGGACCGATGTCGGTGTGAGTGCCGTCCTGCGTTCCCGACCCCTTTGGAGACGAGAATCCGGTGCGTGACCCCGCAGATCTGTACCAACTCCATCCCGGTTTCGACGACGTCGCCGGGCAGGCGATGCTGGTCTGTTTGGACGGCTTCGTCGACGCCGGACACGCGGGACGTCAGATGGCCGAGTTGCTCTTCGAACGGTTCTCCGCCGAGGAGATCGCGACCTTCGACACCGACCGGCTCGTGGACTACCGCGACCGTCGCCCATCGATGACGTTCCGTGAGAACACCTGGATCGACTACACGGCGCCCAAACTGGCCCTGTACCGGATGCACGACGACGAGGGCGCGCCCTTCCTCGTCCTGCACGGCCCCGAGCCGGACCGTGAGTGGGAGCTGTTCGTCGCCGCCGTCCAGCGGCTGGTCGACCGTTTCACCGTCTCGCTGTCCGTCAGCACCCATGGGATCCCCATGGCGGTTCCGCACACCCGCCCGGTGACGGTCACCCCGCACTCCACCCGCCCCGAACTGGTCGCCGGTCACACACCCTGGATCGGTCGGGTCGAGGTGCCCGGCAGCGCCGTGTCGCTGCTGGAGTTCCGCCTGGGCGAGAGCGGCCACGACTTCATCGGCTACGCCGTCCACGTACCCAGTTACCTGTCCCAGTCCCAGTACCCGCGCGCGGCCATCGCGGCCCTGGGCTACGTCACCGGGGCCACCGGACTGGCCGTGTCCACCACCGAGGTGGAGGAGACGGCGGCCACCACCGATGTGGAGATCGCCGAGCAGGTAGCGTCCTCCGAGGAGATCCAGCGTGTGGTCACCAACCTGGAACGCCAGTACGACGACATCATGTCCTCGCGCTCCGAGGGCGACACCCCGGGCTCCCCGCTGGGCGAGGACGAAGTAGGCCTGCCCACCGCCGACGAACTCGGCGCGGAACTCGAACGCTTCCTCGCAGAGCGCGAGGGCGACGGAAACGGATAGCCGTGTTCTACCAGATCCTCTTCAGCTCGGTCCTTCGGCACATGGACGCCGAGAGGGCCCACAAGCTGAGTTTCGCCGCACTGCGCGGAGTCACCGCGATCCCCGGCGTGGCCGAGACCCTGACCCGGGTCCTGGGGCCGCGCGAGCCCGAGCTGACCGTGCACGCCCTGGGCCGGGACTTCCCCGGCCCCCTGGGCATGGCCGCCGGGTTCGACAAGAACGCGGAGAGCCCACGCGGCCTGGCCGCGCTCGGCTTCGGCTACGTGGAGGTGGGCACCGTCACCGCCCACCCGCAGCCCGGCAACCCACGGCCCCGCCTGTTCCGCCTGGTCGAGGACCGCGCCATCGTGAACCGGATGGGCTTCAACAACGAGGGTTCGGCCCTGGTCGCCGAGCGGCTGCACCACGAGCAGGCCCGTCTGGAGCGCCAGGCAGGCCGCGCAGGTCGGGAACGTCCCCTGCTCGGGGTCAACATCGGCAAGACCAAGGTCACCCCGGAGGCCGAGGCTCCCGCCGACTACGCGCTCAGCGCCCTACGACTGGCCCGCTACGCCGACTACATGGTCGTCAACGTCAGCTCGCCCAACACTCCCGGCCTGCGCAACCTCCAGGGCGTGGAACAGCTGCGCCCCCTGCTGGCCGCGGTCCGCGCGGCGTTGGTCGAGGCCGGCCGCCCCACGCTGCCGCTGCTGGTCAAGATCGCCCCCGACCTGGCGGACGAGGACGTCGACGCCGTCGCCGACCTGGCCCTGGCCGAGGGCCTGGACGGGATCATCGCCACCAACACCACCATCTCCCGGGAGGGGCTGGACGCCCCGGAGGAGCGGGTGACGGAGGCCGGCGCCGGCGGCCTGTCCGGTGCCCCGCTCAAGACGCGTTCCCTGGAGGTGCTGCGCCGGCTGCGCGCCAAGGTCGGCGACCGCGTCACCCTGGTGGCCGTCGGCGGTATCGAGACCCCTGAGGACGCCTGGGCGCGCATCCGCGCCGGGGCGACCCTGGTGCAGGGCTACACCGGTCTGATCTATGGCGGTCCGCTGTGGCCGCGCGGCATCCACCGTGGGCTGGCCCGCCTGGTGCGTGCCGCCGGTTACCGGTCGATCCAGGAGGCCGTGGGTGTGGACGCCCCGGCCCCCGCCCTGAAGGTGGTCCCGGAGACCACCGAGGCCGGCTGACGCCCGGGACGGCGACCGGTCACCAGTCGCCGTCCCAGTCCTCGGGGAAGCTGTAGCCGGGTTCGGGGTGGCCCATCGCCTGGGTCGAGGTGACGAACACGTAGTCCAGTCCCCGCAGGCGTTCGATGATCTCGGGGACGGCCGCCAGCGTCTCGGGCAGCGGGTCGTGCATCAGTACCACCGCGCCCGGCTCGACCCGGCCGATCACGTTCTCCACGATCTCGTCGCGCTTCAGGTCCTCCCAGTCCTGGCTGTCCACCGTCCACATGGTCTCCACCAGCTCCTGCTCGGCGATGGCCCCGTGCACGTCCTCGTCGGTGGCGCCGAACGGTGGCCGGAACAGCTCCACCGTGTGCCCGGTCTGCCTGCGGATCATCGCTCCCACCGCCGCGACCTGGGCGGGCAGTTCCTCGGCTTCCATCCGGTTCATCGGGTCGTGCACGTCGCCGTGGCTCGCGATCTCGTGGCCCTCGGCGTAGGCGCGACGCAGTACCCCCGGCCGGGTGAGGGTGGGGCCTCCGTTCAGGAAGAACGACGCGGTGACCTCTTCCTCGGCCAGGATGTCCAACAGGTGTGGTGTGGCCTCTACCGGACCGTCGTCGAAGGTCAGCGCCACGCAACGCGTTTCGCCGTCGTAGCAGTCCACGTCCGGGACATGGGGGACGAACACCCCGGGCGGCGGTGGGTCCTGCGCGTCGTCGTCCTCGGCGGTGGGCAGCGTCAGATCGGTCTCGTCCACAAGGGAGGCCTCCCTGGCCCGCTCGCCCAGGTCGGACAGGAGCGGCGCGGCGGTCTCGTGGTCGACCACCACGACCTTGCGGCCGAACTCGGCGGAGGGCACGTGTCCCTCCTCCACGGGTGACAGGTGCCCGTCGTCGAACTCCACCACCAGGTCGCCGTCGCCGTTGAAACCGATGGAGTCGTAGGTGCGCAGGACGGGGAACAGGGAGTCGGGGTCGACCTCCACGTCCTCGGAGAGGTCTTCGCGGACGATGTCGTTGAGCGCGTCCAGCTCCTCCTGCCCGGCGAGCAGCTCGGTGGAGTAGGCGGTGTGCCGGGTGGTCCCGTCGTACCAGTAGGTGGAATAGCCCTCGCGAAGGCCGTGCATGTCCTCCTCGGTGCGCAGGAGTCGCACCCCGAGCACTCCGTCGGCGGCGGCCACCAGCTCCCAGTCGATGTCCAGGCTCACCGGGTCGCGGGTTCCCGCGCGAAAGTCCTGGACCTCGTCGTCGGCTCGGGCCGCGAGGGTCTCGGTGAAGGGCTCGGCGTTCGCGAACTCGGGGAGGGAGACCGCGACCTCGGCCTCCGGGACGTGGTGGTGATCCTCGTACCCCTCCGCGCCGGTCGTCCGTTCCCGGACGCCGTCACCGATCTCCGCGGACAGGACTCCGATCGACTCGGGGTCGCCGCCGCCCGCCGGGTCCTGCGTACACGCGGCGAGGGGGAGGGCCAGGGCGACCATCAGGGATCCGGGCCAGAGCCGTCCCCCACCGCTCCCACGACGTCGGGCGGTGGTGTGTCCCGGTGCGTTCTCGCTCGACGACAAACCCGGCTCCCTCTCCCTGAAAGCGGATGCTCCCGCACCTGATGGGAGCAACATAGGGGAGAAGAACGCCGGGCCCGGGGCGCTGTCCACACCCACCGACTCCAGCCTCGTGCCGCGCTTCGCGGGCCCGGCGACCTTCGCCCGCCTGCCCCGCATCGACCAGGTGGAACGAGCCGACATCGCCG
>NZ_JBEYLC010000078.1:0-25471 GCF_040635885.1 Nocardiopsis sp. NPDC006832
CGGTCTCATTCCGAACCCGGTCGTTAAGTCTCTTTGCGCTGATGGTACTGCCCTGTGGTGGGGTGGGAGAGTAGGTCGCTGCCACGGTTTTTCTTGGAAGGGGGGTCCGCTTGTTGGCGGGCCCCCTTTTTTTGTGGGTTGGTGAAGACGTTCTACCGGACGCTGTTTCCTCGTGCTCTTACAGCTGTGGTCACTATCGACATCGATAGTGACCACAGGTGAAACGGGTGCGCGGACTCCGTCAGGGGACGGGGTCCGTGACGAGGTCGGCGGCTTCGATCTCCTCGCGGGTGATCCCCAGGATGAAGGCGATGGTGTCCAGGTAGGGCACGTTGACCGAGGTGTCGGCCTGACGGCGTACGACGGGCTTGGCGTTGAAGGCCACGCCCAGACCGGCGGTCTGGAGCATGTCGAGGTCGTTGGCCCCGTCGCCGATGGCCACGGTCTGGTTGAGGGGGACCCCGGCCTCCTCCGCGAACTGCTGGAGGGTGGTGGCCTTGCCCTTGCGGTCGATGATCGGGCCGACGAGGCGGCCGGTGATCTTGCCGTCGACGACTTCCAGGGTGTTGGCCGCGGAGTAGTCGAGGTCGAGGCGTTCCACGAGGACGTCGGTGATCTGGGTGAAGCCGCCACTGACGATGCCGCACTCGTAGCCCAGGCGTTTGAGGGTGCGGATCAAGGTACGGGCGCCGGGGGTCAGCTGGATCTCGCCGCAGACCTTCTCGATGGCGGAGGCGTCCAGACCTTCGAGGAGGGCGACCCGGCGGCGGAGGGACTCCTCGAAGTCCAGTTCACCGCGCATGGCCTCCTCGGTCACCTTCGCGACCTCGTCCTCACAGCCGGCGTGGGCCGCGAGGAGTTCGATGACCTCGCCCTGGATGAGGGTCGAGTCCACATCCATGATGACCAGGTGCTTACCGCGCCGGTGCAGGCCACCGGCCTGTACGGCGACGTCCACCCCCTGGGTGGCGGACTCCATGGCCAGTTCGGCACGGAGATGGTCGGCGTTGCCTCCGGAGATCTCCATCTCCACGGAGGTCACCGGGTAGGCGGACAGACGTTCGATGCGGTCGATGTTCGCCCCGGAGCGGGCCACGCACGAGGTGATGGCGCTCAGGGCGCCGGGACGTAGTGGGGAGGCCAGCACGGTGACGTGCAGGTGCTCGTCACCGTTGGCGTTGACCCGCCCGTTCCCGTCGGCGTACTCGACGTCCATACCGAGATCGATCGCGGTCTTGTCGAGTGCGGAGCGGACTTCTTCGTAGACCCGCCGATGACTCACCCCGGGGGCGACCTTCTCGTCCACTTCGAGGACGGTCCCCAGCACCAGACGTCCACCGAGAACGACCTGTTCCAGATCGACGATGGTCACCGGGAAGACGGAAAGAGTGCTCAGCAGACGTGCGCTGATCCCGGGACGGTCATGCCCGGTCATCGTTACCAACAACGTGGATTCATCACTCATGGCATGCCCCACGGTACTCGGCCGTGGGACGCCCGGGACGGTCGGGGCACGAGGTTTTCGCAGCTCGTTCACTATGTGGACAGGTAGGCGAGTATCCAGGGCCCCGGGGGTGCGAGGCAGATCACTCGCCGCGTTTGCCCTTGCGCTTCTTCTTGACCTTCTTCGCCTTGACGTCCACCCCGCCCAGCATGCAGGTTCCGGTCAGGTGTACGACCGGGGCGTTGGGGTCGGTCACCTGATCGGTGCCGTGGAGGTCGGTGCCGCCCAGAATCGCCGAGGTGTTGTTGATCACTCGCACGCCGTGCGGCACGGTGATGTCCACTCCGCCCAGGATCACGGCGAGCTGGATGGTGACCTCGTGCCGGCTCAGTACCGCCTCGCGCAGGTCCAGCTCGACCCCGCCACAGAGGACCGACACGTTGGTGCGGGGCTCGACGAGCCAGCGTCCACGGCGTTCCGCGGCGCCGAAGACCGCCACCAGGTTCTCCGAGCCCTTGCTCTGTCCGGCGAGGTCTCGGGCGTCGCTGCCGAGTATCTCCATGCCGTCGGTGGTGCCGCTGTGGTCGGTGCCGCCGAGCCCCTGGAGCCCGGGTACCCCGGGCATCCCGGATCGGGGGAGGTCGGACACGATGGGGCCGAGTTCGCCGATGGTCTTGGCCTTGTAGAGGGTGTCGAGGCGCTCCTCGTGTTCGACGGGGCTGAGGCGGCCCTCGGCCAGCGCCTCCCGGAGCCGTTCGGCAACCTGGTCCCGGTCCGTGTCGGAAGCTCGGATGTGATCGGGCTGCATGGTGACGGCTCTCCTCCTCGGTGGGTCGGCCTGGACACGGCCGCACACTCAAGTATCGGTGTGTTCGACGAGATCCCGGATCAGGTGTCGTCCCTGGTTCGTCCCGGAGTCTCCCCGCCCCCGACACCAGGGTCCCACTCGTGTCGCCTCCGGGCCATACCCCCGTCCGGGCGCACCCTCCCCGCTCAGGGCAGTTCTATCGCCGCGTGCGCGGCGATCAGGGCGCGACGCACGACACCGTCCAGTTCCCGCAGGGCTTGGGCCCTCAGGTCGATCTGGTGGGCGTTCATGCCCCGCCCGGAACCGGGTTCGGCGAGGGCCACCACCTTCGCGAGCCTCTTCGCCTGGGCCGCGACCCGATGGGCGCGTGGTGGGTACCCGTGGGCGAGGGGCGGGGTGCCCGAGTCACCGAGGTCCCCCAACTCGCGGTGGACGGACGGCGCGAAGGAGGCCACGTCGTCCACCCCCTGAAGGAGCTCGGCGACCCGCACCAGGGTGAGTTTGAGTCGCCGTTCGGCGTCGGAAAGGTCGGGAACCTGGGGTATGCCGTCATTCGCCGGATACGGGGCCCATGAGACGCCCACGTAGGATGAACCACGTAGGTCGGCGGAGGGCACCAACCCCACCTGTCGTTCGGCGAGCTGCACCAACACACCCTCCTGCGCCTCGATCGCCGCCCGGTTGAGTTCGGCGGGGCCGATCAGCCCGCAGGGATCGCCCCAGGTGGGCAGCGCCAACCGGAACGCGGACAGGCCCAGGCCACGAAGACGTACCAGTGCGGCACGCAGCGGTACGCCGCTGTCGAAGGGCAGGTCACCGGGGGGTACTGTCCCGATCAGGTTGGGGCCGCCCCGACGTTCGACGGCGTCGACGGCGTCGTCCAACCCGACGTGGCCCGAAAGCCAGGCGTTGCCCCAGGCGACGAGTGGTGCGGACGTCAAATGCATTGCTACAGGGTAGGGCGGCCCGTGCACCGGCGTGGGACGTGAGAGAAGGAGGATGATGGACGGGCGTGTTCTGGGCCTTAACGGGGTCACGGTACGACGAGGCGGGGCGAACCTGCTGGATGGCGTGGACTGGTCGGTGCTGGAGGGGGAGCGCTGGGTCGTCCTCGGTCCCAACGGCGCGGGTAAGACGACCCTGCTGAACGTGGCCTCCAGCCAGCTGTATCCCACCTCGGGCAAGGTGGAGGTCCTCGGGGAGCACCTCGGGGGCGTGGACGTGTTCGAGCTGCGGCCGCTGATCGGGTACGCGGGCGCCTCCGTGTCCGGCCGGATCGAGGAGGACACCCCCGTCCTCGACCTGGTGCTCAGCGCCGCCTACGGCTACCTGGGTCGGTTCCGGGAGGAGTACGGGGTTCCGGACTACGGGCGTGCCCGTGCGCTGCTGGGTCACTGGGGGGTGGGCGAGCTCGCGGACCGCTTCTTCCACACCCTGTCCGAGGGTGAACGCAAACGGGTGCTGATCGCGCGTGCGCTGATGTCGAACCCGGAACTGCTGCTCCTGGACGAACCCGCGGCCGGGCTGGACCTGGGTGGGCGAGAGGACCTGCTGCGTCGTATGGGCAAGCTCGCGCGCAACGAGGACGCGCCGGCGCTGGTCGTGGTCTCCCACCACGTGGAGGAGATCCCGCCGGGCTTCACCCATGCTCTGCTGATCCGTGACGGTCGGGTGATGCGGGCGGGTCCTTTGGACGAGGTGATGACGGCGGAGAACCTGAGCGAGACCTTCGGGTTGGGGTTGAAGGTCGAGCGCGACGGCGGTCGTTGGTCGGCCCGCGCCGTCTGAGGTTCATCGCGTTTCGAGTGGACCCGAACCCCCGTCCCCTTCTCCCTGATCGCCCCGGTGGCCTCGTCGGCCCCGGGGCCCTTCTGTGAAGGGAGTGATTGGGGATGTGTTTATGGAAGAAATCCTAGGGTCCGTAATTCCTATTTCCGTCCGGATGTGGTCGTCCCGGATAGGTATGGGGTAGCGTCGTCGAACAGTGGGCGGATCGCTCTATTTCGGCGCGCTTTATGACGGGCGGCCTAGGGCGCGGTCCGCTCCCGCGCTGCCTGTCACCCCCGTCAGCAGATCCGGAGCCGCCCCAGATGTCGTCACTGAACACCGTCACCCGGCCCGACTCGGTGGAGGGTCGGTAACCGTGACCACGATCATCATCGTCGCACTCTTCGTCGCCGTCCTGTTGATCATTTTCTGGCGAAGCGTGCGTATCGTTCCGCACTCCATGGAGGACGTGGTCGAGCGTTTCGGTAAGTTCCACCGTACGCTCAGCTCGGGCTTCAACATCGTCATTCCCGGCGTCGACCAGGTGCGCGAACGCATCGACCGCCGTGTGCAGGTCGTCAGCTTCCCGCCGCAGTCCGCGATCACCGAGGACAACCTCGCGGTCGAGGTCGACTCCGCGGTGTACATCCGTGTGATCGACGCCTACCGGGCCACCTACGAGGTCGCCAACTTCATCCAGGCGGTCGAGCAGCTCACCCTGGCGACCCTGCGAAACGTCATCGGTGGCATGAACCTGGAGGGCACCCTCACCTCCCGCGACCAGATCAACCGCGAGCTCAAGTCCGTCCTGGACGAGGCGACGCGGGACTGGGGCATCGAGATCAGCCGGATCGAGCTCAAGGGCATCGAGCCACCGTCCTCCGTGCAGGAGGCGATGGAGATGCAGATGCGCGCCGACCGGGAGAAGCGGGCCCAGTTGCTCAGCGCGGAGGGTGAGAAGCAGTCGGCCGTGCTGCGCGCCGAGGGTGAGCGCTCCTCGTCCGTGCTGCGGGCCAAGGGTAGCGCCGAGGCGCTGATGCTGACCGCCAAGGCCGACGCCGACGCCCAGACCCTGCGGGCCCGTGGTGAGGCGGACGCCATCCACATGGTCTTCAAGGCCCTGCACACCAGCCGGGTCGACCCCGACGTGCTGGCCTACCAGTACCTGCAGAAGCTCCCGGAGATCGCCAAGGGCGACGCCAACAAGGTGTGGATCGTTCCGGCGGAGATGGGTCAGGCCCTGCAGGGTGTGAGCAGCGCCTTCGAACGCATCCAGAACGAGGTCGTCAAGATCCCGACCTGAGCCGGGTCGTCCACCGACCCCTCGCGTGCTCCGGCCCCGTCCCTTGGGCGGGGCCTTCGCGTGTCAGGGGCCGGGTGCGCTTGGGCGTCCGGTTCAGGTCGCACCCGACCTGATCATCGGATGACCGGCTCTCGTAGTCTGTTCGAGCCCTCGACGGTCGGGGAGCCGCGGAGCGGAAGGTGGGGCGATGGAACTCTGGGAGGCCGTTGCCATTCTCCTCGCGGGGGTGGCCGCCGGCGGCATCAACGCGATCGCGGGGTCCGGGACCCTGTTCACCTTCCCCGTGCTGCTGGCCCTGGGCTATCCACCGATCACCGCGACCATCTCGAACAGCGTCGGCCTGGCACCCGGGACCCTCAGCGGCACCATCGCCTACCGGCGTGAACTGGCCGGGCAGCGGCCGCGGCTGATCAGGTTCGGTGTCATGTCCTTCTTCGGCGCGCTGACCGGTGCGACGCTGCTGGTCTATCTGCCGCCCGGGGTCTTCGAGTCCGTGGTGCCGTTCATGATCGGCGGCGCCTGCGTGCTGATCGTCTTCCAGCCCAAGATCACCAAGTGGGCCAGGGCGCGCAAACCGGCCCACGAGAACGGTGGGATCCTGATGCCCATCGGTGCCTACGGCGCGGGTACCTACGGTGGCTACTTCGCGGCGGCGCAGGGCATCATCCTCATGAGCCTGTTGGGTTCCACCCTGGACGACGACATCCAGCGGCTCAACGCCCTGAAGAACGCCCTCGCCACCATCGCCAACAGCACGGCGGCCGTGTTCTACATCGTGTTCGCCTCACCGGCGTGGCCGGTGGTCGCACTGCTCGCGGCGGGGACGATCGTCGGTGGTTACCTGGGCGCGAACTTCGGCCGCAGGCTCAGCCCGACGGCGTTGCGCGTCATCCTGGTGATCGTGGGCCTGTCCGCCGCCGCACAGATCATCATGGGCAGGGTATGACGCCCTCGGCGCCGCCCCCGCCGGTGGATCAGGCCCGGAAGTAACCGCGGCGGTCGGCGTCGTCGATGAGCGCGGTCGCGTACGATCCCAGCGCCTCGGAGCCCTCCGCGATCAGCTTCACCTTGGTCATGATCTCGGACCGGGTGACCCCGAACCGCACCCAGGCGCCGCCCTCGTTGTGCCAGTTGGCGAGCATGGGGGACAGCCGGTCGATGGCCCGGGCGAAACGCGCCTCCGCCGTCTGTCGGGCCTCGAACTCCTGCCACAGCTCGTGGGCGAGTGCGGCCTGGTCCTCGGGCAACAGGGGGAAGATGCGTTCGGCGGCGGCACGCTCGCGTTCGGCCTGGGACTCGGCGTCGTCGGGCTGGAAGGCGAAGGTGTCTCCGGCGTCGATCTCGACGATGTCGTGGATGGAGAGCATCTCGATGACACGGTCGATGTCGGTGCCCTCGGGCGCGTACTCGGCGAAGGTCCGCGCGCACAGGGTGAGGTGCCAGGAGTGTTCGGCGGAGTTCTCTCGGCGAGAACCGTCCACCAGCAGGTTCCTACGTAGGACGCGCTTGAGCTTGTCCACTTCCAGGATGAAGCGCAGCTGAGCGTTCAGCCGTTCGTTGTCGACCCCGCTGGCAAAGACCGGTGCCGGTTCCGTCACGTGGTTCGCCCTCCTGATGGATGAACGGATCAGGTGGGACCGCTGGCGCGGTCGCCACTGGATGATCCCATGGAACGCGTGCCGTCTGTCGCCCCGACGACGGGGAGGCGGCTTGGGGGGAAGGAGGCGGCGTGCCCCCGATGAACGTCGGGGAGCGGCCGTGTTCGTGGTGTGGCCGGCCCCGAGGTGTCTTCTCTCAGTGTGCCCGATCCATCCGGACCTGTGGTGAAACGGGCAGGTGCCGATGGAACCATTCGGTCAGCGCTCGGTCGGCCAGGACCCCGGCCGGGGTGAGCGGTCCGGGCTCCAGGCCGGGCTCCGGTCCGATGGAGTGTGCCAGGTCGGGCACCACGATGTGACGGAGCGCATGTTCGTGGCCGGGGGCGTCGATGGTCCGACCGAGCTCTCGTGCCAGGTCGTCGTGGAACGCCCGTCCGTGGCCGGGTGGAGACACCTCGTCCGCGCCTCCGCCGACCATGAGCAGCGGGGTGTGGTTCCGGGCGATCTCCGGGGCCCGCGCGTTCATGTCCAGCCATCCGCGGGTGCGTTGGGCCCGGGTGTTCCAGCGGTAGGGGGTGCCGGTGCGGCGTTCGCGGGCCGCCATCAGCAGGGTCGGGTCGACGATCGGGTTGACCACCGCGGCGGCGCTGGTCGGGAGGCCGTTCTCGGCGAGGGTCAGGAGCACGGCGGTGGCTCCGGCCCCGACGCCGACCAGGCCGGTCGGGACGTCGGCGATGGGCAGGGACGACCGGAGTTCGGCGTCGACCTTGCGCAGTTCGGCGGCGGCCTCTTCCACCACGGGGCCGAAGAGTTCGACCAGGTAGTCGCGTTCACCGCGCCGGTTGATCTCGGGGACGCCGCCTTCGGGCAGCCGGGCGCCGAACAACGGCAGCCCGAGGTAGACCCGCCATGCCGGGAGCGCCGCCATGGGGATGGTCCCGGCGAGGGCGGATTCACTGCGGGGTGGTTCGAAGGCGTGCAGGCCGATGACGAGTGGGGCCGGTGCGGGGGCCGCCACCGCCGGGGGCAGGGCGAGGAAGGGCACGCCCGCGGCGGTCCCGGTTGTCGGTGCTTCGATGGCCGGCGCGTCGACTACCACGGATGGTCGCCTCCGTTGCGTTCGGAGAAGTGGGACAGGTAGCTGCTGACGAGGCGCTTGGCCTCGTACACCAGTGCGGCATCGCCTTCGGGGTTGTCACGGAAGGCGAGCTTGAGGACGGCGTCCGCCGCTTCCACGGATACGTGGACGGCTCTGTCGAGTTCATCGTTGTCGGGGAGGCCGGTGACCGAGACGATGATCTTGCGCAGGCGCACGGAGATCACCCGGTTGTTGTCGCTGCCACCGCTGAGGAGACGGGGGTCGACGATGTCACCGAAGTGGAGGCTGCGAAAGCCGGGCACGTTACGGTGCATGTCGATGTACTCGTCGATGATGGTATCGACGGCCCCGGTCCAATGGCTGAAGGACGCGTCGGCGAGTCGTTCGGTGACCCGGGTGCCGAACTGGTCGAGGAAGCGCAGTCCGAGCGCCTGGGTGATCGCCTTCTTGTCCGGAAAGAACTGGTAGACGGAGCCGATGGCCACGCCCGCCCGTTCGGCGATCCGTGTGGTGGACAGGTTGTCGTAGCCGACCTCGTCGAGGAGTTCGGCACAGCAGTCGAGCATGCGTTGGACCCGGACCATGCTGCGCTGCTGGGCGGGGAGCCGGCGTAGTGGTGCCTGCGCGAACGCGAGTTCGTCGTTGGCGACTCTGGCGGGTCCACGGCTCTCACGCTGGGAGACGGCCCCGTCGGTCGGCTCCGGGGAGCGTCGCGCGCGCGGGGGTGTTGAGCTTCGGGAATTGGTCGTCACGTCTCCTATGATGCCTTTTCGGATTCACCTGGTTCCGGGGAAATTCCAGTTTCGTTCCGAAGTTCCGTGTGGACACTTGTCCGATTCGGGTGATTCATTCGTTCTTCCTGGTGAGAGCGGGTCGAGAGAAGTGGTTGAAACTTGTCCTATTCGGCCGACTTATCGCTTGTTGTCGCTGTCGGTAGTCGGATTGTCGCTTCACGGGTTCAAGTGGGTGGATCGTCCTTCAGTGTGCGCCGGGACGCGACCCCGCTGCAACCGTTTGCAGTAGATGCATGGCATGGTGGGTCCGAGCCCGCACATCCACCCCTCCAGGAGGTCCAGGCATGACCACGGCCATCCCCGACACCACGGCGGAGGAACTCGACGCCGTCATGGAGCGCGCGTCCGCCGCCGCGCCCCTCTTCGCCGCACTCGCCCCCACCGACCGCGCCCGCGTACTGCGTGCGGTCGCCGACGCATTGGACGCCGCCGCCGAGGACCTGGTCCCGATCGCGATGGCCGAATCGCACTACCCGGAGGCGCGATGCCGCGGTGAACTGGGGCGCACCACGTTCCAGATCCGTCTGTTCGCCGACGTGCTGGAACAGGGCGAGTACCTGGAGGCCATGGTGGACTCCGCCGACCCGGAGTGGGGCACCCCCCGACCGGACCTGCGCCGTGTCCTCGTCCCCCTGGGTCCCGTGGTGGTGTTCGGGGCGAGCAACTTCCCCTTCGCTTTCTCCACCGCCGGCGGGGACACCGCCTCCGCGCTGGCCGCGGGTTGTCCCGTCGTGGTCAAGGCCCACCCGGGTCATCCGGAACTGGCCCGCCGCACCACCGAGGTGGTCGTCGCGGCCCTGGCCGACGCGGGCGCGCCCGAAGGGGTGTTCGCGCTGGTCTTCGGATTCGAGGCGGGCAAGGGCGCGGTGACCCACCCGCACACCCGCGCGGTCGGCTTCACCGGGTCCATCCCGGGCGGGCGTGCCCTGTACGACCTGGCGGTTTCCCGCCCCGACCCGATCCCCTTCTACGGGGAGCTGGGCAGCCTCAACCCGGTCTTCGTGACCCGTGCGGCCATGTCCGCTCGCGGCACCGAGGTACTGGAGGGCTACGCCGGCTCGGCCACGATGGGCTCGGGCCAGTTCTGCACCAAGCCCGGGGTCGTGTTCGTCCCCGAGGGAGCGAAGCTGGACGCCCTGGTCGGTGACCTGGAGGGCCGTGCGGCGGCCCCGTTGCTCAACGACCGGGTCGAGGAGGGCTACTCGCGCGGGCTGGACGACCTGTCCGGGCACCCGGCCACGGAGGTGCTGGTCCAGGGGCGGCGGACCGGTGAGGGGTGGACGCCGAGCCTGTTGCGCACCGACCTGGACTCCCTGCTGGAGCACTCCGAGGCCCTTCTGACCGAGTGCTTCGGTCCCGCCACACTCGTGGTCACCTATCCCGATGAGCGGCGGCTGCTGGAGGTTGGCGGTGCCCTGCAAGGGCAGCTGACCGTCACCGTCCACGGCGAGGAGGACGACCCCATCGCCCCCGCCCTGCTGGCCCTGGGCGCCTCGGTGGCGGGTCGGGTGATCTGGAACGGCTGGCCGACCGGGGTCGCGGTCTCACACGCCATGACCCATGGCGGTCCCTACCCGGCCACGACGGCGCCCGGGCACACCTCGGTGGGCACCACCGCGATTCGTCGGTTCCTGCGTCCGGTCACCTACCAGTCGGTGCCGGACGCCCTGCTGCCCGCCGCGCTGCGGGACGGCAACCCGCTCGGTGTGCCCAGGAAGGTCGACGGCGGATCACCGTCGGTCTGATGGCCTCGCACGGTGGTCCGGGTCGCGGCCCGGACCACCGACTCACTCCGAGTCGTACTGCTCGCGGAAGGAGAGGCAGGCCTCCCTCTCCCGGTCGGCCATGGGTTCGATGAAGACCATGCCCAAGATGATGAGCGCGGCCGGAGCGAACTCGAACAGCGTCCAGGTCTCGGCCCCGGAGCCGGCCATCTCGATCAGGGGGCGGACGGCGAAGGCGGCCGCGGCGACCAGCAGCGGCACGAACCGGTAGGTCGGGTTCGACACGTAGACGAGGTGGTCGATCATGTGTCGGGCGGTCCGGTTGACCTTCTCGTCCGGACCAGGAGCCCCGGAGACCGCCTGGCGTCGGGCGATGGCGTAGCGCACCGGATCGGTCTCGGGTGACGCGGGCATCACGCGAAGGATCGAGTACGCGGCCAGTCCGGACAACACGGTGACGGACAGGGCCATGATGGCGACGGCGCCCGGGACCCAGCCGGGGACGCCGGTCGGATCGGTCAGGTTCGGGGCGGTCAACATCGCGGCGAGGAGGAGGGCGATGACCCCGGCGCCGGCCCCCCAGAGCGCGGAGTGGGCCACCGGGTGGTGCTGGGCGTGCAGCCGGAGTCGGGCCTTGGCCACCTGCCCCGAGGTGGGATCCGAGGACGGAACGGAGGCGTACGAGTTGTTCCAGAGCGGGGAGGTCATGGCGCTCACACTACGGAGCCCGGCACGGCGCGCACCATGCACGGAAGTCAGGAACCCGAACCGGAGTTCCCGAACTTTCGTCAGGTCCGTCCCGACGACCTGTCGTCGGAGGAGACCGTCCCCTAGGTTGCGAAGACCGACCGTATTCGCACCACGCCCCGAGGTTGTCTCCATGACCCAGGATCCCCACGCCCTCGTCGACGCCCTGCCCAAGGTGGAACTCCACGTCCACCTCGAAGGGTCGATGCCCGCCGAGACCCTTTTCGAACTGGCGAAACGGCACCGGGTCGATGGTCTCCCGGACACCCTCGAAGAACTTCGGAATTGGTACGAGTTGGCCAACCTAGGCAAAAGCAGTTCAGTTCGGGTCTAAGAGTGGCCCCGGTTCCCCGGGGCCCGGTGGATTCGCGGCTACGCGGCCCGGAGCGGGACGTCCTCCGCCGCGTCCGGAAGGGACACGGCGTCCCCGAAGTGCTCCCGGAGGTCGTTCTCCGTCCAACCGGCGGCCCGAAGGGTGTCAACCTCCGTCGGATCGATTTCACGGGCGTTAGGCATGGCGTCCCCCTGGCGTTCGATGGTGTCCACGGTAGAGACGTCCGAACGGGTCACCACGTTGTCCGTGTCCGTGGTCGTGTCGGCCTCGTCCGGCATGACGCGGTAGACCGGGGACGGCCCGTGATCTTCGTTGACGAACCCACGGCCGAACGCGTCGCGGTGATTGCCGCCATGTCCCGCCGTAAGGATGCACGGGAGTCGGTCCGCTCCGAACCCTGTGGTGTACCCGCTACGGCGTACCGCGCATTGTCCCGCGTCGTTCCCGGGCTGGATTGCTGCCTGTTCGCGGGAGGTCACGCCGTTACCTCCGCACGGGTCGCGGTGGCCACGTCCAACAGCACGGCTACGCCCAACCGGTCCCGGTCAGCGCGTGCGTGCCGCTGGCGTGCCTCATGGGCCCGGTAATAGCCGCGCACGATGTCCACCGGATGACTCACGGCCTCCGCCTGGACGACGGATACGTAGTCCACCGGGACGGGCCGGAGTGTGGCGGGAAGGGCCTCGTCCAAGGGCCGACGCGGGACCGGAAGCGCGGAGGCATACCCGGGGCCCGTCGGACGAGCCGGAAGCGGGTTCGCATACCGGCGGACGCGGGCCGCGCGTGCCTCGTCCTGGACGTCCCGGCGGAGCGCACGCGGGGCCGCGTGGAGTCCATGGGAAGGACGGAGCAACCGAACGAGGGTTGCGAGCATGGCAAGTAGACTGTGCATGTTGACGCTCCCATAAAGCGTTGACCACAGCCCGGGGGTGTTACCAGCACCCGCCGGGCTTTGCCGTGTCGGCATGCGTGACATTACCGCAACCGTTCAGTGCTGTCTATCGAGTTCAGACCTTCCCGCCATGGGACGATAACGACATGACGACACCGCTCCCCAACGGGTACGGGCCGGACAGCCGTCTTAAGGAAGGCCCGGAACCGAAATACGTCCAGCTTGCGGCCGTCCTAGCCGCTCGAATCGCACGCGGGGACTTCCCGGAGGACACGCGGCTTCCGAGCGTGGCGCAACTGCAAAACGAGTTCGGCGTCTCGCGCGGCACCGCACAGCGGGCCGTGTCCGTCCTCGCGGAGCACGGGCGTGTACGGGTGTCGAACGGTAAGGGTGCGTGGCCGGTCCACGAAGATTGAATGCCGGGCCCGACACGGGGAAGTGTGCCGGGTCCGGCCCTTGTCCGCGCCACGAGAACGGCGTGCGCGGAAGCTCGTTACTTACCGGCTTGGTCGTACCGGTCTCTGTCCGACGGGCCCGTGATCCCGTGCGTGTCACAGCCGAACGGGCCTTCCAACTTCCCGCACCCGGTCCAGCCACATTGCCGCCGGTACACGCCGCCGTCGTCCTCTATCCCCGCCGGGAGATTTGGGTCGCCGCTCACTCCGCGCCCTCCGCGTCGGTGAACCGTGGCCAGTAGTACCGCCGCCACGGGGACGGCAAGGGGTTCCCCGCCATAAGCCACGCGTGGAGCGAATCGAACCGGGTGTCCGACTCCACGAGGGACCGGCGGAGGTCCATAAAGTCCGCCCGTGCGTCGTCCAGCATGCGCGCAAGCTCGTCCTTGGTGGCCCTGGACGACGGGTCCGCCCATTCCCCCGCCTCCGGCCGGTCCCGGAGTGTCCCGGACACAACGTCGAACAGGAAGTCCGCGTACCCTTTCGGGTCCTTCACCGGGTCCGGCACTACGCCCTCGTCGTCTCTCACGTGTCGTCCTTCCGTCGAATCGGTTGCGGCCAGTAGCGGACGGCCCGGTCCCGGCGGGGGAGTGGCCCCGGCTCCGCCGGACGCGGCGGGGGAATTCGCGGAAGGCGGGGCCGGGTCGCGGTTAGTACGGACCGCCGGGCCTCCGGCTCCGGCTCGTCCTCCGTGTCCGCCACAGCGGAGCCCATCGGAGCGGGCCGGTCCGCGCTGTCGTTCTGCGGGTTACCGGACGGACAATCCGTGTGTGCCAGATGCCCGCGAACTTCCGTTTGCCAGCATCGGGGACACGTCCACATGCTCACGGGGGCCGCCTCCGGGAGTCGTCTGCAATCGGCTGTGTCCAGCGTCCCGAGATCGCATGTCCGGCGGAGTAGCCCAACTGTGGGCCGCGCTGTGGGCCCCTCCTTCACAATGGGGACCATGACCCCCGAAAACCTCCCCGCGTTGCTCCGCCGTCTACGCACAGGCCGTGGATGGTCGCAAGCCCGACTAGCGGACGCGCTGTGTTCGGCTTCCGGACGGCCCACCGTGACGCGACACGACGTGTCCAGGTGGGAACGAGGCAAGCGCGTCCCCCGCGCGTGGCTCCCATACCTCGCGGAGGTCCTGGACGTTCCCCGGGAACGGCTGGAATTCGCCACGGTCACGGACACGGGGCCCGAACCGACGGAGACGCTGGCGTCCCTGCTTCCGCCGGGGGACGCGTTGGCCCCGCTGGCCACGCGGAGCGGCCGGAGGGTCGGGCAGAGTACGGCCGTTGATTTCGCGACCCGCGCGCACGGCCTCCGTCTGGCGGACGACGTGCTAGCTGGCGGGGACCTCGTCGGCCCCGTCTTCCGGGAACTAGACGCGGCCGTCCGCGTCCTCCGAGAGTCCACACACACGAACGAGGTCCGGCGGGAACTCCTCCGGGCCGTGGCGGAGCTTGCACAGATTGCAGGCTGGACAGCGTCCGACGCGGCGGACCCACGCGCGGAGCGGACATACCGTCTTGGGCTGGACGCCGCGCGGGAAGCCGGGGACCGGCCGCTAGCGGCACAGTTGGCCGGGTCCCTTGGCTATCACCTGGTCAACAACGGCCGCGTACCGGAAGGGGCCGCGCTGTCAGTCGCGGCCGTCGCGGAGGCGGGCCCTGACGCTCCGGGGAAGACACGGGCGTTGTTCCATGACCGGGCCGCGTGGGCACAGACACAAGCCGGGGACGCGCAAGCCGCTATGCGTTCGTTGGGGGCCGCTCACGAGGCACTAACGGAGGACAGCGGGGACGCTCCCAATTGGGCCTACTGGGTCACGGAAGCGGAGCTAGACGTCATGGACAGCCGCGTCTATACGGAACTCCGGCGGCCCCTCCGGGCCGTCCCCCTGCTATCCCGCGTCCTCCGGGACTACCCGGTCACGTCCACACGTGAACGAGCGTTGTATGAGTCGTGGCTAGCAGTGGCCTACGCGGACGCCAACGAGCCGGAGGAATCCGCGCGCGTCGCGGCCCACGTGATCGCACTGTCCGGAGACGTGGCGTCCGCGCGTACGTCCGACCGGGTCCGGGTCGTGCTGTCGCGGCTGGCGGAATACCGGGCCGTCCCGGAGGTTCGGGAAGTGCTCGACTCTGTCTAGCCGGGCCCGCGTCTTGCCGGTCGCTCACGGCGTTCCGCCGGAACGTCGTCGTTCCGATCGACCGGAACGGAACGGAACGGAACGCGTCGGAACGACCTCCGGCCTTCCGGAACAAGACTGGTTTCCGTTCCGGAGCGGCCGGAACAGGTTTCCGGAACCGGAAAAGATCATCGGAACGGAACGGAAAGCCTTCCAGAACGAGCGGAAACCCGCTGGTCAAGCGCGTCCCGTGCGTTCGTCCTCGTCCTCCTGGACGACGAGGACGAGGGCCGGCCCCGTGCCCTAGGTGAGTCCAAGGGAACGGTTCCGTTCCGCCATGGCCGCGTCAATGGGCTCGTCCCCGTCGGCCACAGTCGCCACCGTTCGCGGGTAGCCGGAACCGTTCGGGCACGTGCACACTCCCGGCGGCCACGAGCCGCGCGCGTGGGAGACAGCGGCCCCGCACGAGGCCGCGTGAAGCTGGACCGTCGGCACGTCGGGGGAGACGCCCAACTCCGGGAACAGTGCTTGGTAAAGCGGGAGCACGTCCGGGACCGCCACCGGCGGAGCGGAGGCGGACGCGGCGTGCTTGCGCCGGAGCGGCTTCACGCGGCATCCCCTCCGGACGCCGCTCGTGCGCGCTCCCAACGAGCGGTAGCCGCTCGTGAAGCGCGGAGGCTGGCAGCGGAGCGCGCGGCGTGGCCGGACTCTGCCTGTCCCATGGACGCGGCATCCGTCCCCGCGTCTGCCGGGAGCATGGAGCGGAGCACGGCCCACGCGGCGGCCCGCTGTTGGCGGGCTTCCGGCACAGCGGGATTCACCACCAGTTGTCCGGCGGAGCCGGGGACCATGACGCCGTGCTCCCGAACGGCGGCGTCCAGCCGCTCCGCCGCGTCCAGGTGTTCACCGGCCAGTGTGAGCGCGGCGTGCTGTGTCTCGTCTAGTTCGTACTCCGCTTCATAGCTGGCCACGAGCCGCGCGGACGCCGTCGGATAATCGCTCACTGTGCCTACCTCCTTACTCATGTTGGAAAACCAGGGCTCCGCCGCATGCGCAGCGCGTTTAAACCGCTAACCCCCGCCGGACGCTGTCCCCCGGCTTAGGGGGTCCCTCCCCACCCTGTGGACACCGCGCGCTCACAGCCTCCGCCGTCCGCCACGTCGGCCACGGACAAGCCACACGCGTGACAACGCGCGGATCTCTTCCCATACCGAACTGTGAGGCTGTTGTCCTTCCGGGGTCGCGTCCAGCGCGGCGAACACGCGGAGCACAGCGCGCGCGTCCGCGCTCACGTCGCGGCCCGGCGGAACGACAGCCGCTGTCGCGATAGCCTCCGCCGTTCTATGCGCGCGGGCACACGGGGACGCGCAATAGGCGTACGGCTTCCCGTTGGCCTGTGTACCTGGCGTCACGCGGTAGCTACATCCGGGGCGTAGACACACGGGGGCCGGGGCCTTGTCATAGGGCATGGGGTGGTCCTTCCAGGAATGCCACAAGGGCCCGGCGGCGTATGGCTTCCGGGCCCTCGTGGGTGTGTGATGGGAGTGGTTACCGCTGTTCGCGGGTGTCGGCCTTCCGCTCCCGGGCCACGGTCACCGCGCGACCCATGTCGCTACCGAGCTTGTCCGTGTCACTGGAGAACGGGGACCGCTCCGTGTACGCCAGCCGCGCGGCCATGCTGTCCAGCTCGTGAAGCACGCCGTTATACGTGGGCCGGTTGCTTCCTCGTGCCGCGTTGTCAGGGTGGAATCCCGTGTGTGACAGCTTGGCAAGATCGCTGTCCGGTTCCAGGTTCGCGGCGGCCCGCACGTGGAGCACGTGAGCGTGCATCACTCCGAGCTTCCGGCGGGCTTCCTGTGCCGCTTCCAGGGCCGCCGTCCGGGCGTCGTCCAGGGCCACGAGGGCGTCCGTCAGAATCTCCCCGGCGTGTTCCTTGTTCAGCCGCTTGATAAGCGCGCGGGCCCGGAAAGCTTCCCCGGCGGCCAGGGCGGCGGCGGTGTGCCAGTGGCGTTCTGCGCGCTCCGCGTCCTCCCGGGCGTCTGCCAGTTGGCCCGTGGCGTTGCGCTCCGCTTCCACGGGGTCCAAGCCGTCCCGGATGGCCACGCGGCCCGCCGCGTTGCGCTCCGCTTCCGCCACGCGGACGGCGGTCTGTGCCTCGTCCCGCGCTTCCTCGTACGCCTCCGCGCGGTCGGACAGCTTGTCCAACTCGTTCGCCATGGTGGCCAGTTCCGGGAACCTGTGCGCGTTCTGCCGGAGGCGGGTCACCGTGGCTTGCGCGTCCGCTAGTTGGCCGCTGGCCCGGTCCTCCGCCGTGTCGGGTTCGGCGTCCCCGTTGACGGTGTCCAGATAGCGGCCGTTACGGGTGTATCGGGTGTCGGTCGTTTCAGTCATGGGACGGCCTTCCTCTAGTTGACGTTCATGCGTTCGCGGATGGCGGCGGCCAGCTTCTCCGCGTCGGGACGGCCGTCCGCGTCGGCGGAGTCCCCGCCGGAGGTAGCGGCGGCCCCCGGAGCGGTCCCGGGCTTCATATCGCCAACACGGTCAACCGGAGCATTCCCAACGCGGATATGGGGAAGTGACTTCACCATGGCCACGGCGGCGGCGGTAATTTCTTCGACGGTTTCGCCCTTGAGAAGGGGGATAAACTCCGGCCGAATGCCGGTCTCACGACTGATACGCGCGTGCCGCGCTTCGGTCAATTCCTCCGGAGTGAACTCCGGGGATCCCGGCTTGGTGGACTCGTTATTGGACATGGAACCTCTTTCACTCCCGGGCCCGCGAAATTCACGGGGGCGATTTTGGCAAAAAAAGAACGGCCTCCGACCAACGTGGCTTTACGGATACCGCACATATCCGTAAGGTCCAACGTCGGCCGGAGGCCGGGAACGCGCTTGTCCAGTACTGATCAGAACCAGGAAACGCGTAAGTCAGTTAACGGGTGCTGTGCGGGCACCCGTGAGTGTGGAAACCGGCCCTCGTGAACGAGAACGACGGGCCGGGCCCCACTGTCTAGTTATGTGTCCGGCGGATCGCCGGGGGCCGTTCGCGGACGAGGCCCGGCGGCTCTAGCGGGAACGCCACGGGAAGCCCTGAAATCAATTCTCCGGGCCTGGAATGGTGATCCCTAATCCCTCTTGGGATTCCCCGCGTTCGGGCGTCTGTGTTGATTCTGTGGACGCACGGAGGGCGTAGGGGGCCCGGGGCCCGGTGGCGTTCGCTGGACGCTGGACGCGGAGACGCGGACGAGGCCACGGGACCGCCTCCGGCCGTTTCGCGGGACGAGGCCGGGGCCGGGGCCGGAGGCTCCACGCCCTCAGATGGACGGAGGCGGCCTAGAAATAGGGACCTCGTGTCCGTGGTGGAAAATGGAACGTTAGGGCGTCTGTGTTGATCCTGTGGACGTCAAGCGGCCATTAAGCGGAAGCCCGTGGTTTCCGACCCTTCCGCGCACGGTGTGCGTAGACACGACACTTGTCCGAACAGTACTTACGGTGTCGTCCCGTCCCCGCGTATTCGGTTTCCTGGCCACAGTGCGCGCACGTTGGAAAGTCGCGGGCGTCCACGGCGGCGGCCTCCGCTGAATCGGCCGCGTTCTGGAGTTCCCAGCAAGGATCACCCGGTCCGGCGTCCGCATTTTCACCTGTGCCGAGAGTGCAGAGTTTCTTACGCCCGCTCCGAGTAATGAAGATGTTCCCGCACAGCTCACACTTAACGCGGCGTAGCGGGCGTCTCGCGAGAGCACGGGCCGCTTGGCGGCATCGTTCCCCACACCAAAGCTCTTGGCGAGACGAAAGTTTCGCGCCACAGTGAGCGCAGGTGTCGCGGTGGTTATCGTACGTGTAGTAAGGCACACGTTCTCCGTTCGGTTGGGTGGTTACGCTTTAGGAATGACGAGTACCTAGGTTTCTATTTTCTTTAGATTTTTCTAAAGAAAATAAGAATATAGGTACTCGTCATCCTTGAAACGTAACCAAAAGGAAGCGGCCCGGCTCGTCTCCTCGCGAGAGACGGCCGGACCGCTGGTCAAGCTGTTTCTAAGCGGCCACAGGCACCGCCGCGAACCGCGCGGCCCGCTGTTGGGCCCGGACCACCACGCGGCGACAGTCACGACCGCAGTAGACCGGACGGTGTCGCGCGTGCGGGTACGCCCACGTGGCTACGTGGGAGCATCCGGGTCGCTGGCAGATAGGAACGCTGGTCATCATTGCTGTGTACATGGACGGGCCCTCTCGTCCGTTGGGGTGTACACGTGTTGTGTGTCCCGTTCGGGGAAACGTTCGCGGGAATTTCCAGAGACGTCCAGGGCGGCCCCGGAGGCGGTCCCTCCGCGTGTCTGTGGCCGCTCCACGGGGTCCGCTGGCCTCGTCCCTGGCCATCCCTCCGGCCCCGCTCCGGCGGAGGCTCCACGGAGGCCACAAGGCCGGAGCGTTCGCGGGGACAAGCTCCGCGACCCGGAGGCGGCCCGGACATGACAAGGGCCCCGCTCCCGACAAGGGAACAGGGCCCGGGGGCCGGAGGCCGGTTACCCGCGCGTGGCGTGCTCCGGGTCACCGGTCGCGATCGCGTCGGCCTGCCTCGTCCAGCGGTTCGCCTCCGCGTCTGACATACGGCCGTCGGCCACGAGGGTTCCCACGAGGTCCCCGACGAGTAGGGAAAGCCCGTTAATCCGGTCGGTGTCGTTCACAGCGTCTCCTAGGGGTTGATCGGTACTGGTCAAGTTTGGGGCCGGGGCCGCGCTACGCGGCGTCGGCCAGGGACGCGGACAGCGCGTCCGCCGCGTCGGCGTACTCGGGGTTCTCCACGGCGATAGTGACGCGGGACGGGTCGAAACCGTGGCGTCCCCGTTGGCCACGAGCAACGGCCACAGTGACGCCCATGTCTTCCAACAGGGCACGCTTGCCCAATCCGTCGGCCCGCTCCCAGACGTCCGCGTACGTCTCTCCTGTGGCCACACGGACCACTTCCCGGGGCTTGTCTCGCTCCGCCACGAGGGCGGAGCGTCGGGCGTCAAGCTCCGCGACCCGGGCCCCCAACACAGCGGCGGACGCCGGGGACGCCTCGATTGCGGTCGTGAGACCTTCCAAGGCTCGTTCGGTGTCGGCTAGTTCCGCTGTGACGTCGTGGCCGCGTGTGATCTCGTCTCGGTACACGTGGAGTCCGTAAAAGGTCTCCCGGAACCAACGGTCAACGTGCTCGTCCAGGTAATCCGCGCGGACCGTGGTGCACGACTTGTACGCGGAGCATCGGTAATACCGCCACGACCGGCCCTTGACCGTGGACCGGCTGTGGTGCATAGGGCCCTCACAGACACCGCACCGGGCCGCGCGGGACAGTGGGCTGTCCGTCTTCGCGGGACGCTTGCGCGTGAAGCCACGGGACGCTAGGGCTTCCCGCACGGCGTGCCACGTGGCCGCGTCAAGGACCTCGTCCGCGATGACGTCAAGGGAACCGTCCGGCCGGTAGCACTCCGCCGGGGGAAGACGCTTGACGCGGGGCCGTCCCTTGGAGTCCAGCACGGGCCTACCGTCCGCGTCCCGTACTTCTTCGCGTGGGTACTTGGTGCGGATTCCCCGGAGGGCCGGGGAAATAAGCATGGTGCGGAGGGTCGCGGCCGTCCAGCGCGCGGGTTTGGGGTCGCGGCCCGCTACCTTGGCCGCGTGCATGCGTGGCGTAGGAATCTTGTGGCGGTTGAGCCATGCTACGAGGTCCGCCACGGTCTGTCCGTCGATGCTCCGGCGGGCCAAGTCGCGGACGGTGTCGGCGGTCTCCGGGTCGATCTCTAGGAACGCTCCGCCGTTTCTCCGAACGATGCGGTACCCATACGGGGCGTTGTTGTTCACGCGGCCGGAGGCCAGAACCTCCGCACGGGATTCCGTGGTCCGTTCGCGGATACGGTCCCGTTCCAGTTGGGCAAGCCACGCGAACAGCCCAATCATGTTGTCCGCGTTGTGCGGGGTGATCTCGCCATCCGCCGTGACCGGCTTGACGCCCGCACCCTTGAACGTCTCCACGAGGTCCAACAGGTGCGACGTACGGCGGGACAGTCGGTCAAGCTTGGCGGAGACGACGTAATCCAGGTGCGGAAGGTCTGCGAGTAGCTCCGCCATACCGTCCCGGTCCTCCGGCGGGACGGCCCCGGACACGTTCTCGTCCACGTAGACCTTGTGGACCTTCCAGCCGTTGCGTTCGCACAGGTCGCGGCACAGGCGTTCCTGTGTGACGACGGAGACGGACGCCTGGTCAGCGTGTGAGACACGGATAGAGATTGCGGCAACGGGCACGGCGGAGCCTCCTAGCTGTTCCTAGGCGGCGTTGTGTGTCCCGGAGGCCCAAGCGTTCGTGTGGGTTATCCGTGGTACGCCTTCACCGACTTCCCGCACTTCGTCGAGGTCTACCTGGCGTCGGTGCGCACCCTGCGGGAAGAGGCCGACTTCGCGCTGTTGACCTCGGTCGTCGCCGAGAGGCTGGCCGCGCAGAACGTCCGCTACGCGGAGGTCCACGTGAGCCTGTACACCCACCTGATGCGCGGGGTGCCGGCGAAGGTGGTCTTCGACGGCATCGAACAGGCCCGGATCGAGGCCGAACGCGACCACGGCGTCCAACTCAGGTGGATCCCCGACTTCCCCGCGGACTTCGGGCCGGAGTCCGCCGAACGAACGGTGGCGGCCGTGCTCCGGGACGGCCCGTCGAGCGTGATCGGTCTCGGGGTGGGCGGGGTGGAGTCCCCGCTGGAGCCCTACGCGGAGGTGTTCGGACGGGCCCGGGCCGCCGGTCTGGTGAGCCTGCCGCACGCGGGCGAGCATGGTGGACCGGTACGGGTCCGTGAGGCGTTGGACGTGCTGAAGGCGGAGCGGATCGGGCACGGCATCGACACCATGAAGGATCCGGAGTTGGTGGCCCGCCTGGTCGACGAACAACTGCCCATCGACGTCAGTCCCACCTCCAACCTGCGAACCCGCGCCGTGGAGCGGATCGAGGACCATCCCCTGCCCGCCATGCTCGACGCGGGGCTGTTGGTCACCCTCAACAGCGACGACCCCACGATGTTCGGCAGCGATCTGACCGGTGAGTATCGGATCGCCCATGACCTGCTGGGCGCGGCCGGGCCGGTGCGCTTGGCCCGCAACGGGGTCGAGGCCTCCTACCTGGGTGCGGCACGCCGTCGTGCGCTGCTGGCGGAGATCGACGCGGTGGCCGCCCGGCACGGAGTGTCCTGAAGGAGGCGGGCCCGTCACCCTCCCTTCAGGACATCGGGACCGCGGGCTCAACGGGACGGCCCGTAGGCGAGCCGGCGCAGCGCCACCTCGGCCGGCCCGCGCCTGTTCCGGCGGCGCATGAGGTCGGCCAGCAGCGCGGTGGTCGTCCAGACCGCGACGGCGATGCCCACCCCGACGACCGGCGACGTGTGCTGGATGTGGAGCGTGTAGGAGGAGAACAACACCGCCCACGCCACGGACTGGGCGAGGTAGAAGGTCATGGAGCGTTGCCCGAGCGCGGCCAGGGCGTTGGTCGACGGCCCTCGTGGGCCGGTCGATCGGGCGGCGACCAGCGCGATGAGCGCCGCGTAGCCCAACCCGCCCGCGTACCCGGTCACCTGGTGCAGCGGGGTGATGACGAGTACGTCCAATGGGGTCGCGTCGGTCCACACACCCGCTTTGGTCAGGGCCAGTGGCAGTCCGCCCAGGACAGCCACGGGGACACCGACGAACGCGGTCGCGCGCAGCAGCCGCAGGTGTTCGCCCGGCTGTTCCAGAACGCGGTGCCGGCCGGCCAGGACCCCGAGCAGGAACGGGACGATCGTGCCGAGGAACATCATCACGAAGAGGACCGCGAACAGCTCCAGACGGAAGAAGAGCTCGTTCACGAAGCCGTCGGGCATCGGTGGCGGGCCTGAGCCGGTCATGGCGTCGTAGGAGCCGACCAGCGCGTGGACGGTGGCGGCCACGGGCAGCCAGACCAGGGCGAGGATCACCAGGGTCCGGTCGCGGAAGCGGAGCACCCCGACCAAGAGCAGCGCCACCAGACCGTAGACGGCCAGGATGTCTCCGGGGAAGAGCAGGACGGCGTGCGCCAGGCCGAAGACGACCAGCCAGAGGCCGCGTCGACGCAAGAGGCCGCGGGTTCGGCGCGGTTCGTGCCCCTGTTCGCTTCGGCGACGGTGGATCCATGCGAGGCCGTAGCCGAACAGCGCCGCGAACATGGGGTGGCCGCGCAGGTCCACGAACGCGACCGTGCCGGCGGTGGTGATCCGGTCGGCGATGGTGAGCGGGTTCTCGGGGCCGCCGATGAGAACGGTGAACAGGTGCGCGTGGGCGAGGGCGATGACCAGGAGCATGACACCGCGGGCCAGGTCCGGGGCCAGGGAACGATGATCGGGGGGTGGCGGGCGGTCCGTGGCGCCCGGGACCCGTGGTCCGGGCGTGGTCGTGTGGGACATGGTGGGCTCCGAAAGGGGCCGCGGTCTGTGCGGCTCGGCGGACGTTGTACGCGTCAAGGTCGGATTCTCATGGGTGGCGCATCGTGTGCGTACAAGATAAACAGGAAGAGTAGTCGCTGTGAACCCTATTTTTCCATGTAATTGCAGGTAAATGTACTAGTGCACTGGGCGTGAAAGTAGGTTTCCGAGGGAGGGCGAAGCGGTGCTCCGAGGTGGTTCACGAGTGCATGTGCACTAGTACACTCTGGAGTCCGAACGGAGAATGGCCGAAAGGGGCCGGCGATGTCCACGACCTCGGGACGAGGAATCCCGCCCTACGCGCGGGTCTTCGTCGACATCCGGGCGCGTATCGACTCCGGAGAACTCCGGCCCGGTGACCGTGTGCCCTCCACCCGGGAGATCACCCGGGAGTGGGGGGTCGCCATGGCCACCGCCACCAAAGCGCTGACGGCGTTGCGCCGAGAGGGGTTGGTGGAGGCGGTGCGCGGGGTCGGGACCGTGGTGCGGGGCGAACCAGACTCGGAACCGGCCCCGAAATCTGCTTCCGCTCTGGAGGGGCACGAACCCGAACGGCGGCGTGAACGCCGCTCCCGGACCGAACCCGCACTGACCCGTGAGGCCATCGTCGGTGCCGCCATCACCGTCGCCGACGCCGAGGGGATCGAGGGGCTGTCCATGCGCAGGGTCTCCTCGGAACTGCGGGTGAGCACCATGGCCCTGTACCGCCACGTCGCCGACAAGGGCGAGCTGATGACGGCGATGATCGACCGTGTCTACACCGATGCCGCGCTCCCCGAACCGCCGCCCGACCACTGGCGGGAGGCCCTCGAACTGGCCCTGGTCGCTGAGTGGGGGATCTACCGCGAACATCCCTGGGCCATGCGTTTGACGATGATGGCCGGCGCGGTCGTGTCACCGGGGCTGATGAGGAACGCCGAGTGGATGATGAGGGTGATCACCGACCAGGGGCGCTCCGCCGACGAAGCACAGGAGATCCTCGTCTTCGTGTCCGCCTACACCTCCGGTATGGCCCTTCAGGCCACGCGGGTGGTGCTGGAGGACCACGAGTTCGGGATGGACGCCGATCAGTGGTGGCGCTCCCGGGCCCCCGAGTTCCTGCGTCTGGCCGCCGGGGGCGGTTTCCCCGTCATGTTCAGCGTGTCCGGGCCACTCGACGTCGACGGCATCTTCGAGGCCGGTATGAAACACCTGCTGGACGGGCTCACACCGCGAATCGAGGGCACCGCGACCCCGTGAACCGGGCCGAGGCGCCGGTACCCGGCGACGGATACCGGATGCCGGGTACCGGTAAATTAAAAAATGATGATGTGACAATAAAAAAAATAGCTGGATTTTTAGGGATAGATGTTAATGAGTTGGTAGATTATAAATTGACTACTAAATTTCTAAATAAACTAAACTTTTGGTATGAGTCAAATAAATATAGAAAGTTAAGTGAAATATTACCTCAGTCTTTCTTAGATCAATGTAAAGGTCAAATAGAATATATTACTGACTTCCTATGTGAAAGGGCTAGAAATTATTTAAGTTCTGAAAAAGGTGAACGTGATATTTATGAAATGTTAGACACAGGGTCGTTAAGTGCGTCAACGTCGAATAGTACGTCAATCCAAGCGAGCGAATCCGTAAGTACAAGTAAGAAGTTATCAGAATCAGCGAGTACGTCGATGTCTGATAGCGCATCAATAAAAGCGAGCGAATCCGTAAGTACAAGTAAGAAGTTATCAGAATCAGCGAGTACGTCGATGTCTGATAGCGCATCAATAAAAGCGAGCGAATCAGCAAGTACAAGTAAGAAGTTATCAGAATCAGCGAGTACGTCGACTTCAGATAGTGCATCAACATCAACGACACAGAGGTCGCTAGACCTGATCGGTTCCATCGCCGCCGAGCACGACAACCGAGCCTGAACATGTTGCTGGAGTTCCG
>NZ_JBEYLC010000079.1:0-25439 GCF_040635885.1 Nocardiopsis sp. NPDC006832
GCCCGGCATGATGGAGACCGTCCTCAACATCGGCCTCAACGACGAGTCCGTCGTCGGACTGGCCATCCAGGGCGGCGACGAGCGCTTCGCCTGGGACTCCTACCGTCGCCTGATCCAGATGTTCGGCAAGACCGTCCTGGACATCGATGGCGAGCTCTTCGAGGCCGCCATCGACGAACTCAAGGCCGAGAAGGGCGTCACCGACGACCTCGATCTGGACGCCGCCGACTTCCGCCGACTCGTCGAACGGTTCAAGGAGGTCGTCGCAGACCAGACCGGGAAGCCCTTCCCGACCGACCCGCGCGAGCAGATGGCCCTGGCCGTCAAAGCCGTCTTCGAGTCCTGGAACGCGCCCCGCGCCGTCCTCTACCGTCGCCGGGAACGCATCCCCGCCGACCTCGGAACCGCCGTCAACGTCTGCTCCATGGTCTTCGGCAACCTCGGCATGGACTCGGGCACCGGAGTGGCCTTCACCCGCGATCCCGCCACCGGGCGACCCGGCGTCTACGGCGACTACCTGCGCAACGCCCAGGGCGAGGACGTGGTGGCGGGCATCCGCAACACCGTGCCCCTCTCCGACCTGCAGAACATCGACGCCCACGGCTACGAAGAGCTCATGGGCATCATGGACAAGCTTGAGAACCACTACCGCGACCTGTGCGACATCGAGTTCACCATCGAGCGCGGCAAGCTCTGGATGCTCCAGACCCGGGTGGGCAAGCGCACCGCCGCCGCGGCCTTCCGCATCGCCGACCAGCTCCTCGACCAGGGCATGATCACCCTCGAAGAGGCCGTCCAGAGGGTCACCGGCGACCAGCTCGCCCAGCTGATGTTCCCCCGCTTCGACGAGGAGGTCGCCGTGGGCGACGACTTCCACCTCCTGGGTCGCGGCATGAACGCCTCTCCCGGCGCGGCCGTCGGCAAGGCCGTCTTCGACTCCTACACCGCCGTCAAGTGGTCGCGCAGCGGCGAGAAGGTCATCCTGTGCCGCCGTGAGACCAACCCCGACGACCTCGAAGGCATGATCGCCGCCGAGGGCATCCTCACCAGCAGGGGCGGCAAGACCTCGCACGCCGCCGTCGTGGCCCGCGGCATGGGCAAGACCTGCGTCTGCGGCGCCGAGGAGATCGACATCGACACCAAGAACCGGCGCATGACCGCGCCCGGCGGAGGGGTGATCGAGGAGGGCGACGTCATCTCCATCGACGGCACCAGCGGCCGGGTCTACCTCGGCGAGGTACCCGTCGTGGACTCCCCGGTGGTCCGCTACTTCGAGGGCGAGATCGACCCCGCCTCCGACCAGGCCGACGACCTCGTGCGTTCGGTCGACCGGATGATGCACTACGTCGACGCCGCCCGCCGCATGTACGTGCGCGCCAACGCCGACACCCCCGAGGACGCCGCCCGTGCCCGCCGCATGGGTGCACAGGGCATCGGACTGTGCCGCACCGAGCACATGTTCCTCGGCGACCGTCGTCAGTCGGTGGAGCGCCTCATCCTCGCCGACACCCCGGAGGAACAGCGAGAGTCCCTGGAAACCCTGCTGCCCCTGCAACGCCAGGACTTCAACGGCATCCTCGAAGCCATGGACGGCCTGCCCGTCACCGTGCGCCTGCTCGACCCGCCGCTGCACGAATTCCTGCCCGACATCACCGAGCTGTCGGTGCGCGTGGCCGTGGCGGAGGCCCGCGGCGAGAGCCACGAGAACGACCTGCGCGTCCTACAGGCCGTGCACAAGCTGCACGAGCAGAACCCGATGCTGGGCCTGCGCGGCGTGCGCCTGGGCCTGGTCGTGCCCGGCCTGTTCACCATGCAGGTGCGCGCCATCGCCCAGGCCGCCGTCGATCGGATCCGTGAGGGCGGGCGGCCCCGACCGGAGATCATGATCCCGCTGGTGGGCACCGTCCAGGAGCTGGAGATCATCCGCGACGACGCCCTACGGGTGCTGCGCGAGGTCGGCGAGGAGAACGGGATGGAACTCGACTTCCCCGTCGGCACCATGATCGAACTGCCGCGGGCGGCGCTCACCGCGGGTCAGATCGCGCAGAACGCGGCGTTCTTCTCCTTCGGCACCAACGACCTCACACAGACCGTGTGGGGGTTCTCCCGCGACGACGTCGAGGCGTCGTTCTTCTCCGCCTACCTGGAGAAGGGTGTGTTCGGGGTCTCGCCGTTCGAGTCCCTGGACGTGGACGGGGTGGGCCGGCTCATCCGCATAGCCGTCGAGGAGGGGCGAGCCGCCCGTCCGGGCATCAAGTTGGGCGTGTGCGGTGAGCACGGCGGCGACCCCGCCTCGGTGCACTTCTTCCACGAGGCCGGGCTCGACTACGTGTCCTGCTCGCCGTTCCGGGTCCCCGTGGCCCGCCTGGAGGCCGGTCGCGCCGCCGGGCGTGCCCACTGACCGTGCTCCGGATCACCGCCCGTGGTGACGCCTGTTCGGAGGCGTCCCCACGGGCCGTTTCGTGAATAGACTCGGCGTGCGGGGCCGCCTCGCGCGAACCGGTTTCGTGATCTCCTCGTGATATATTCTGGCGGCCGTGACGGTCTCCCCGCCGACGTCTCCGGCACCCCCACACCTTCCTCACCACGTTCACGTGGGGTTCGCGAACCAGCGCGGGGTGGGGGCCGTCCCAGTCGGGGACAGGTATCCCGGTGACGATTGTGTGGAGGTGAGCCGGTGCGAATGGTCGGCGACGATCGCGGTGACGAGGCGTGGAACGGTTCCACGTCCGGCTCGACCGACGACGAGGCCACTCGGGTCTTCTCCCGCGATGATCTCGCCTCCTCCGGTGAGGCCACCAGAGCCTTCACCCGTGCCCAGGACACCGAGCCCACCCAGGAGTTCGGGCGGGCCGAGCCGCCGTCCGACGGGCCCGCGGCGGGCGAACCGGACAAGTTCACCCGCAAGTTCGTGCGGGAACGGCCCGGATCCCGGCCCCGGCCCCGGACCCGTGAGGAGCGCCCGCCGGCCCCGCCTCCCGAGCCCTACGACGATGGGCCCTACGACGACGGGCCCTTGGACGAGGACCCCGAGCCCCGGCCCCGGCCCCGGCGGCGCAAGCGTCGCCGCTTCCGGTTGGGCCGGATCATCACCCTGATCCTTCTCGTCGCCCTGGCGATCCCACCCGCGACCTGGGGTTGGGTCTGGTACACGGCGCGACAGGACGACCGCGAGGCCTCCGACGCGATCATCGTGCTCGGGGCCAGCCAGTACAACGGTGTGCCCTCGCCCGTCTTCGAGGCGAGACTGCGCCAGGCCCAGGTCCTCTACCTGGACGGGGTCGCCCCCGTCATCGTCACCGTCGGCGGCAAACAGCCCGACGACAACTTCACCGAGGCCGCAGCCGGACGGAACTGGCTGGTGGACGTCGGAGTGCCCGCCGACCACGTCGTCGCGGTCGAGGAGGGAAGCGACACCCTCCAGAGCTTCCAGGCGGTCTCGGAGGTGTACGAGGCCAACGAGTGGGAGACCGCCATCCTCGTCTCCGACCCCTGGCACAGCCTGCGCTCCAAGGTGATGGCCTCCGACTTCGGCATCGAGGCGGGAACCTCGCCCTCGCGTTCGGGACCCGCCGTCATCGAACGCCGCACCCAACTCTGGTACATCACCAGGGAGACCGCTTCCCTTTGGTACTACTGGATCTTCAATGACAGCAGCGAACTCCGCGTCAACGCCGCCTGACCTCGGCGAGTAGGGTCACGAACATGACGACCACCCCGGGAGAGGCCACCGATCGCGGCTACACCGCCGACGACACCGAACGCTTCGCCCTCGAATCCCGCAAGAGCCGAAGACGTGGTCCGTTCGAACGCGACCGGGCCCGTGTCCTGCACAGTTCCGCGCTGCGCCGGCTCTCGGCCAAGACCCAGGTGGTACAGCCCGGGGTCAGCGACTTTCCGCGTACCCGACTCACCCACTCCCTGGAGTGCGCCCAGATCGGCCGGGAGCTCGGACAGGCGTTGGGCTGTGACCCCGACCTGGTCGAGGCCGCCTGCCTGTCCCACGACCTCGGACATCCGCCCTTCGGGCACAACGGCGAACGCGCCCTCGACGAGGCCGCCGCGGTCTGCGGCGGGTTCGAGGGCAACGCCCAGAGCCTGCGCCTGCTCATGCGACTGGAGGGCAAGGTCGTTGACCCCGACGGCCGCAGCGCCGGACTGAACCTCACCCGCGCCACCCTCGACGCCACGGTCAAGTACCCCTGGCGAAGAGGGGAGGGCGGCGACACCCACAAGTTCAACTGCTACCCCGACGACGTCGAGGTGTTCACCTGGTTGCGCAAGGGCGCGCCGACCGGTCGGACCTGCTTCGAGGCCCAGGTCATGGACTGGGCGGACGACGTGGCCTACTCGGTGCACGACGTCGAGGACGCCATGCACGCCGGGATGGTGCGCATGACGGCCCTGCGCGACCCGGCCGAACGCGCCGAGGTGGTGCGCATCGCCGGTGCCCACTACTGCGACGCCGACGCCGCCGAACTGGAGGACGCCTACCTCTCCCTGCTCGCCGAGCCGATCTGGCCCCGCGAGTTCACCGGCGACCTCGCCTCCCTGGCCGGGCTCAAGAACCTCACCAGCGAACTCATCGGCCGGTTCTGCCACGCCGCCGAACTGGCCACCCGCGAGGCCTACGGTCCCGGCGCGCTCACCCGCTACGGTGCCGACCTCATCGTGCCCCGCCGCACCCTCCTGGAGTGCGCCCTGCTCAAGGCCATGGCCGCGCACTTCGTGATGGACCGCGCGGAGGCGCGCCGCTATCAGATCGAGGAACGCCGCGTCCTCACCGAGTTGGTCGACGTGCTCTGGCATGGTGCCCCCGGGGCCCTCGAACCCCTGTTCCGGGCCCCGTACGAGACCGCGCCCGACGACGCCGCCGCGCTGCGCGTGATCATCGACCAGGTCTCCACGCTCACCGACACCTCGGCCTCGGCCCTGCACAGGCGGCTCCTGGGCTGAGCCCGGAGCCGCCGGCCCGGTCACTGGTAGCCGCGGATCTCCCGGAAGACCTCTTCCAGTTCCATCTCCCGCGCGTCGAAGACCCGACCGCCGGTCTCCGACGACAATCGCTCCATCTGCGCCGCGTCGGCGTCGCCGAACAACACGGTGAACACCGGGGCCGCCGCCACGTGCGAGGGCGCCTCCGCCAACGAACCCAGCAGTTCGTCCAGGTCCCTGCCCTGGTTGACCTCACCGTCGGTCATCAACACCACCGACAGCAGGTGGGAGTCCTCACCGGCCTCCTCCAACAGGTCGTAGGCGCGTCCCACCGCGTCGTAGGCCGCCGTCTCACCGTCGGCCTCCAGCGCGGCGACCTCCTCGGCCAGCTCCGCGCGCACCCCTTCCGAACCGTCCGGTTCCAGGACGAAGGTGAGCGGCTCCCCCGGTTCGTCGGAGAACGGCAACAGCGTGACCTCCTCCCGTTCCTGGAAGGTCTGACCACGCGAGGACAACGGGCCCTCGTCCGTGCCGGTCAACGCGGTCAGCGACGTACGCAGGTCGTCGATCCGCTCTCCGTCCATCGACCCGGACACGTCCAGCACGTACACGGTGCGCGCCGGGCGGCGCAGTTCGGCGAAGTACGCCGCCACCAGGTCGTCGACCACGTCCTGGCGGGCGGGGAACGGCAGCTCCACCACCGGTGGGAGGTCCCGGCCGGCGGCCTCGGCGGTGACCGGACGACGGAACGTGGTCTCGGCGATCTCGGTCTGGACCTCCTCCGAGGTCAGGTCGGCCACGACCCGCTCGTAGGCGTCCACCAGCTCCTGCGAGGCACCGGACAACAGGGTCAGCGGGTAGTCGGCGGTGACCACCCCGTCCTGCGGGTACACCAGGGCCAGGTCGTCCCCGGCCAGGTCGGAGCCGCGCGAGAGCAGTACCGACTCGTAGTTGAGCACCCCGTCCAGGGTGGGACCCTGCGCCCCGGCGTCGCCGGCCTGCCGCAGCACGAACTCGTCCATCAACCACCCGGAGGAACCGGCGGTGAGCCCCTGACCGGAGAAGAACGCCTCCAGACGGTCCTCGACGCCGGCCACGTCCTCGCTCTCCAGGGCCGCGCCGGTGTCCGCCATCGCCGAGGCCGCCCCGACCAGCGCGGAGAACCCGGAGTTGGACGCGGCCGGGCTGGACATCCCGTAGGTCAACCCCTCCCGTTCGACCGCGAGGGCGATGTCCTCCCAGGTCAGGTCGGGGACGGTCCCGTCCGTCACGGTCCAACCGAACGCCTCGGCCCGTGACTCCAGCACCCCCATCACCACGGGGGAGAGCATCATCGAGGTCTCGGTATGGATCGTGGAACGCCCCCCGTCGACCAGGTGCAGGTAGCGGTTGGAGGGGAACCACACCGCGTCGAACCCGTCGGCCCGACCCGCCGCGATCCGCTCGGTTCCGTCCAGGGTCCCGGAGTACTCCAGCTCCAGGCTCACCCCGGTGCGTTGCGCCGACGCCTCCAGCAGCGGCTCCATGTCGGCCAGTTCGCTGCCGGCCAGCACCCGCAGTGTCGCGTCCTCGGCCTCAGGCGCGCACGCGCCCGCGGTCAGCAGGGTCACCGCGACGGCCGCCGCCCCCCATGCCCTCCTCACGACCGACCACCCCCGGAACGGCTCGAAGCCGCTTCCTCCTCCACCGCGGGGCCGGCCCCAGTGTCCTCGTAGGCCGTCTCGACGCCGTTCAACAGGGCCTCCAGGGCATCGTGCGCGGGGGAGTGCACCACGTCACCGACACGTGGCCGCACGGGCAGCCCGTGTTCCTCCACCAGGTCGCCGAAGTGTTCGGTGTCGTCGGTGCGGTAACCGTGTTCGGTGATCAGTTCCCGCAGTTCGGGGTCCTTGGTCAGCAACCGTCCGACCTCGTCGCCGTTCTCGCCGAACGGGACGATCGTGTGGGTGGAGAACACCGTCGGCTCCGGGTACATCAGCACGGTGTCCTCCGGTAACGCGGGGCCGCGCACCGCCGCGTGCACGTACTGTGATTCGTAGGCCCACAGCAGCGGGGTGTGCCCCGGGCCCAGGTCTCGGAACTGTTCGAAGGGCTGCTGGGAGGACTCCGGTGGTTGCCCCTGGGACAGGAACAACCGGGACAGTGTCTCGACGAGCTCCTCGTCCTGCGCGCCGGGCGAGACGACCTCCTCGCCGTTGAGCAGGTAGGACAGCACCACCACGTGCATCGCGGCCGAGTTCGAGGTGCGCGGATCGGTGGTGCGGGCCAGGACCTCGTTGCGGTTGCCCGCGCTCACCGAGTCGCCCGGGAGGTCCCGCCAGCGGGTGCGCTCCTCGGTCAGCTCCAGGTAGGCGGACATGTCGAACGACCAGGCACCGTCCTCGGCCTCGCGCGCCACACCGAACTCCCGCAACGCCTCCGCCATGGGCGCGTAGGTCAGCATCACCATGGGGGTGCTGAAGGGGCGGTGCTCGGTGTCCACCCCGTGCAGTTCGCGCACGTGCTCGGAGGCGATGGTGGACCCGGGGGAGACGAAGTCGGACCGATCGGCCTCCTCGGCCATCAGCCGCGAGCCTCGCGGGCGAACCCGGACGTCGTACCCGAGTTCGGCGAACCGCTCCCGGACCCGCTCGTCCTCGAACAGGTCCACCTTCTCCGAACCCACGACCCCCTCGACCACCACCGGGGAACCCCCGAAGCGGTCGACCACCACGAATCCGAGCGTGGCGACCAGGATCACGACCAGGGCCCCGCCCACGAGAACGATCCACCTTCGGACACGGTCGGACCTGGACTGCGGATCCGGCAAGGGGGCCTCCCGGGGGAAGAGAAGGGACATCCCCAGCATGTCCGCCGGATCCGGCGGGGGACCGAATCCCAGGTGACACCGCGGTTGCGCCCGGACGAACCCGGAAGGTGTGGCCGGACCGCCTCGGGAGCGAACTAGGCTGAAAACCGTGGCAGGACGGATCAAAGACGAAGACATCGCACTCGTACGCGAGCGCACCCCCATCGCCGACGTCATCGGCGAGTACCTCCAGCTGCGCAACGCCGGAGGCGGTTCCCTCAAGGGACTGTGCCCCTTCCACGACGAGAAGTCGCCCTCCTTCAACGTCACCCCGTCGAAGAACCTCTACTACTGCTTCGGCTGTAACGAGGGCGGGGACGTCATCTCGTTCGTGCAGAAGATCGACAGCCTCAGCTTCGTTGAGGCGGTCGAGACGCTCGCTCGCCAGACCGGCATCACGCTGCGCTACGAGGAGGGTGGGCGCAGCACACCCAGGCGGGACGAGGGCAAACGCCAACGGTTGCTCGACGCGCACAAGGCCGCCGCGGACTTCTACGCCGAACAACTCCTGACCCCGGCCGCGGTGACCGCGAGACAGTTCCTCGACGAGCGCGGGTTCAACCGGGCGCACGCCGAACAGTTCGGGCTGGGTTTCGCCCCGGCGGGCTGGCAGAACCTCGTGGACCACCTGCGTCGGAAGGGTTTCACCGACGCCGAGGTCATCGAGGGCGGCCTGGCGAGCCAGGGGCGGCGAGGCGCCTACGACCGCTTCCGCAACCGGCTGCTGTGGCCGGTCCGTGAGGTCACCGGCGAGGTGGTCGGCTTCGGCGCGCGCAAGCTGGACCCGAGCGAGGACGGCCCCAAGTACCTCAACTCGCCCGAGAGCCCCATCTTCCACAAGGGGCGCCTTCTGTACGGGTTGGACCTGGCCAAACGGGAGATCTCCCGCAAGGGCGAGGCGGTCATCGTCGAGGGTTACACCGACGTCATGGCCTGTCACGAAGCCGGGGTGACCACCGCGGTCGCCACCTGCGGAACCTCCTTCGGTGAGGACCACCTCAAGATCCTGCGCCGCATGCTGTTGGGCCGCTCCAACCAGGGCGGCCGGGTCGTGTTCACCTTCGACGGGGACAAGGCCGGACAGAAGGCGGCCGTGCGCGCGTTCGCCGAGGAGCACGGGTTCACCTCGGAGACCTTCGTGGCCGTCCAACCCGACGGTCTCGACCCCTGTGACCTGCGACTCCAGCAAGGCCCTCAGGCCGTGGCCGACCTGGTCGACGGCGCCAGCCCGCTGTACGAGTTCATGATCCGCACCATCGTCGAGGGCTACGACCTGACCAACGCCGAGGGCCGCATCGCCGCCTTGGACGCGGCCGCGCCCGTGGTCGCCAGCATCCGGGACGAGGGTGTGCGCCTCACCTACGGCAAGAACCTGGACCGCTGGCTCGGGCTGATGGACGAGGCCTTCGTGCTGCGCCGGGTCCGCCAGCACATGGGCCGAGGCCGTGGACGCGCCGCCGTCCCGGCCCCCGTCACGCCCACCCCGGACGCCCGGGAGGCACCCTACGACCTGAGCGACCCGTCGGTGCAGCGCGAACGCCAGGCGCTCAAACTCGCGATCCAGCAACCGCACCTGGCCGTGGGCTTCGACGCCCTGGGGGAGGAGGACTTCACCGTCCCCCAGCACCAGGCGGTGCTACGGATCATCCGGGAGCGGGGCGGTGTGGCCGCCGCGGGAGACCCCCAGCACTGGCCGATCGTTCTGCGCGAGGCGGCGCCCAACGATCTCCAACGCGATTTCGTCACGCGCCTCGGTGTAGAGGAGATCAAGTTCTATGGAGAACTCGACGAACATTCCTCCCGAGTAATGCTGAGCACAATCAAGACTCATTCCATCAATCGGCGCGAGGCAAACCTCAAATCCGAGTTGCACCGTATCGATCAGGCGGCTCAGCCGGAGGAGTTCAACCGGGTGTTCGCCGAACTCATGCGGCTCGGCCAGCAAAAACGCGCACTGCGAGAGTCGGGGATCGAGGGTATGTAGCACGGGGGTGACAATAATGGTTCTCCCCATTTCGCTAGCATTGTGGGCACAATGTACGGGTGGCTCCCACGGTTGTGTCCCAGGAAATACCCTCCATTCGTCAGGTCGTCCCACTTCTCCCCGACTCGGGTCGGGGAACGGTCAGTCGTGGGGAGGTCGCCTCCGCGCTGGAACGTCTGGACGCGCCACCCGACTCCCTTGACCGGACGATCTCCGCCCTGTCCCGCGCCGGGGTGGACGTGGCCGAACCGGAGGAGGTGCCCATCGTCCTCGACCAGGGCCGCCGCTCCGGCTCGGACCTGGTCCGGATGTACCTGCGGGAGATCGGCCGGGTACCCCTGCTCACCGCGCGGGACGAGGTCGACCTGGCCAAGGCGATCGAGGCGGGGCTGTACGCCGGGCGCAGGGACCCCGAGGAGGACTTCTGCACGGCGGAGGAACTCGCCGAACTGATCGAGGAGGGTCGCCGGGCCAAACGGCGCCTCATCGAATCGAACCTGCGCCTGGTGGTGTCGATCGCCAAGCGCTACATGGGGCGCGGCCTGATGTTCCTGGACCTGATCCAGGAGGGCAACCTGGGGCTCATCCGCGCCGTGGAGAAGTTCGACTACGGCAAGGGCTTCAAGTTCTCCACCTACGCCACCTGGTGGATCCGCCAGGCCATCACCCGCGCCATCGCCGACCAGGCGCGCACCATCCGCATCCCCGTGCACATGGTGGAGACCATCAACAAGATCATCCGGGTCCAGCACCGGTTGCACCAGCAACTGGGCCGTGAACCCAGCCTCGCCGAGATCTCCGCCGCGGCGGGCTTCGGCGGGGAGCGCGTCCTGGAGATCCAGCGCATCGCCCGCGAACCGGTCTCCCTACAGGCCCCCATCGGCGAGGAGGAGTCCGACTTCGGCGACTTCATCGAGGACTCCGACGCCGTCATACCGGTGGAGGCGGCCGCCTTCAGCCTGCTCCAGGAGCGGTTGCGGGTGATCCTGGGCGACCTGTCCGAACGTGAACGCCGCATCATCCGACTGAGGTTCGGGCTGGTCGACGGTCGTCCACGCACCCTGGAGCAGGTCGGCCGGGAGTTCGGGGTGACCCGGGAACGCATCCGGCAGATCGAGGCCAAGACCCTCGCCAAACTCCGCCACCCCTCGCGGGCCGGCACCCTGAAGGACTTCCTGCGCGGCGGTTGATCGCCGTACAACGTCCGGGGGCCGCCCACGGTTCCCCAACGTCCGGGAACGGCCTCATGTGGCCGACATGGGACGAACCACCGCCCCCACCGGGCTCCTGCCCCTACGGTCGTGGTGTGAACGCCCTGCCGACACCCTCCAGGCCCCGACCGTCCCCCGGACGGCGTCCGCTGCTGGTGGTGGGAGCGGCCGTCGTCGCCGTCGTACTCATCGTGGGGACCATCGTGCTCCTGAACAAGCGGCCGCTCGAACGCATCGGCTACTTCGCCGACTGGAACGTGGCCAACCGCGGATTCACCATCGAACGGCTCAGGCAGAGCGGGGCCCCCGAACACCTGACGCGGCTGATGTGGGCCTTCGGCGACATCGACCCCGAGGGCCTGTGCCACATCCCCGAGGATGACCACGACCAGCCCTGGGAGCTGTACCAGCGTCGCTACGACGCCGACGAGAGCGTCAACGGGGAGGCCGACGAGTACGAGCAGGAACTGGCCGGCAGCCTCAACCAACTCCGGCAACTGCGCGCCCTGCGTCCTGACCTGGGCGCGAGCCTGTCCCTGGGCGGGTGGAACTGGTCGGTGCATTTCTCCACCGCCGCCCGCACCGAGGAGTCCCGAGAGGCCTTCGTGTCCTCCTGCCTCGATCTGTGGCTGCGCGGGAACCTGCCGGTGCGCGGGGACGAACCCCAGGGCGGGGACGGGGCCGCGGCGGGTGTCTTCGACGGCATCGACCTGGACTGGGAATGGCCGGGCGGCCAGGGCAACGCCTCCAATGTCGAACACCCCGACGACCCGGCCAACTTCACCCTCCTGCTGGCCGAGTTCCGCCGCCAGATGGACGAACTCTCCGCCGAGACCGGCCAGGAGTACGTCCTGTCGGCGTCCCTGCCCGGCGGGGCCTCCCACAGCGAGGCCTACGAAGCGGAGATCTTCGACCACGTCGACTTCGCCACCGTGCAGGGCTACGACTTCTCCGGTCCCTGGAGCGAGAGCACCGCCCACCACTCCAACCTCTACGTCCCCGACTACGACGACGAGGCCAACAGCGTCGACCAGGCCGTCCGCCGCTACCTGGACCTGGGCGCCGACCCCGGTCGGTTGGTGATGGGGGTTCCGGCGTTCGGGCGCGGCTGGCAGGGCGTGCCCGCGGACGAGGGTGGCCGCGGCCAGACCGCGCAGGGACCGGCGGACGACGACTACGACGGCCCGACCCGCGCGTTCGGCGAGCTGGAGGAGGCGGAGGGACGCCGCTTCCTCGACGAGGAGGCCGGCGCCTACTGGGTCTACGACGGCGACGAGTGGTGGACCTACGACAACCCCGACGTGATCGCCCTCAAGGGCGAGTACGTGCGGGAGGAGGGTCTGGCCGGGATGATGGTCTGGAACCTCGACATGGACACCGACGGTGACCTGGTGCGCGCCATGGACGAGTCTTTGGAATGATCCGCTCCGAGGCGGTGAACGGGTGGTCGCGCGGCGTGGTTGCCAGGACGACGTGCCTCACGCCACGCTGATCCCATGGCCGACCCGAGCAGCACCACCGCACGCCCCGATCTCGCCGCCCTGCGCAGGGACCTGGAGGACTCCGTCCAGGGGACCGTGGCCCTGGACGCGGGAACCCTCGCCCTGTACACCTCCGACGCCTCCAACTACCGCCGTGTCCCCCTGGCCGTGGTCATCCCCGAGACGGTCGAGGACTGCGTGGCCGCGGTCCGCGCCTGCGCCGCGCACGGGGTGCCGGTGATCCCGCGCGGGGGAGGCACCTCCATCGCCGGGAACGCCATCGGCACCGGCGTGGTCATCGACACCTCACGCCATCTGCGGCGCGTCGTCGAGGTCGACCCCGCCTCGCGTACCGCCACCGTCGAACCCGGGGTGATCCTCGACGACCTGCGGGCCGCGACCGCCGAACACGGCCTGACCTTCGCCCCCGACCCCTCCACGCACAGCCGCTGCACCATCGGCGGCATGGTCGGCAACAACGCCTGCGGCTCGCACTCGGTGGCCTGGGGCACCACGGCCGACAACATCGTCGCCCTGGACGTGCTGCTGTCCGACGGCACCCGGATGACCGTCGGCTCCGGGCACACCGCCGAGGAGTTCGCCGCCCTGGCCGAACGCCCCGGCCGTGAGGGCGAGATCCACGCCGCCCTGGCCCGCCTGGTGGAGACCCATCGCGCCGAACTGCGCACCGCCATGCCCGAGTTCCGCCGCCGCGTCTCCGGCTACGGACTGGACCGGCTGCTGCCGGAGAAGGGACGCGACGTGGCCGCGGCGCTGGTCGGCACCGAGGGCACCTGCGTGATGGTCCTGGGCGCCACCGTCCGCCTGGTGGAGTCACCGCCCGCCCGGGCCCTGGCCGTCCTGGGGTACGACGACGCGCCGTCGGCCGCCGACGCCGTTCCCGCCCTGCTGGAACACTCCCCGCTCACGGTGGAGGGCATCAACGACCGCATGGTCGCGGCCCTGGACCGGCAGGGATCGAGTTCCCGGGTTCCGTTGCCGTTGGGCGGGGCGTGGCTGCTGGTGGAGATCGCCGGGAAGGACCCCCGGGACGCGGCCGAGACCGCCGAGGCGATGATCGCCTCGTTGGAGAACGACAGCCGACCCCGGGACGCGTCCGTGGTGGTCTCCTCCGTCCACCAGAAGGCGCTGTGGCGCATCCGGGAGGAGGGCGCCGGGCTCACCTCCCGCACCCCCACCGGTGCCGAGGCATGGTCGGGATGGGAGGACGCCGCGGTGCCCCCGGAGAACCTGGGCGACTACCTGCGCGACTTCGACGCCCTCATGGCCCGGCACGAGCGCTACGGGCTGGTCTACGGGCACTTCGGTGACGGCTGCCTGCACGTGCGCATCGACTTCGAGCTCACCCACGAACGGGGACGGCGGGAATACCGGGCGTTCATGGAGGAGGCCGCCGAGATCGTCGTCCGCCACGGCGGCTCCCTGTCCGGGGAACACGGTGACGGTCAGGCCCGTTCGGAGCTGCTCTCGCGCATGTACCCGCGCGGCGTCATCGACGCCTTCGCCGAGTTCCGGCGGATCTGGGATCCGCGGGGACTGATGAATCCCGGCATCATCGTCGACCCGCTGCCCCTGGACGCCGACGTGCGCGTGGCCACCGATCTGCGTCCCGAACTGCCGCTGATCTCCCAGACCACGCTCGCCTACACCGAGGACGACGGGGACTTCGTCAAGGCGCTGCGCCGCTGCTCGGGCGTGGGCAAGTGCCGCAGGCAGAGCGGACCCGGGGTGATGTGCCCCAGCTACCAGGTCACCCAGGAGGAGAAGCACTCCACGCGCGGGCGCGCCCACCTGCTGTTCGAGATGGCCAACGGCGAGGTGATCACCGACGGGTGGCGGTCCGAGGAGGTGCGCGAGTCCCTGGACCTGTGCCTGTCCTGCAAGGGCTGTCTGAGCGACTGCCCGGTCAACGTGGACATGGCCTCCTACAAGGCCGAGTTCCTGCACCAGCACTACCGGGGCCGGGTACGGCCGGCCGCGCACTACTCGATGGGCTGGCTGCCGGTGCTGGCCCGTCTGGCGTCGCTGGCGCCGGCCGAGACCAACCGGCTGGCGCGGCTACCGGGGGTGTCGTCCCTGGCGAAGAAGGCCGCCGGGGTGGCCGTCCAACGCGACCTCCCGGCGTTCGCGCGCACCACCTTCACCCGGGCCTTCAAACGGCGCCTGAACCGCGGGGAGGGACGCCAGGGCGGTCCCAAGGTGGTGTTGTGGCCGGACACCTTCGGGAACCTGCTCAACCCGGGGGTGCTGACGAGCGCGGTCCGGGTCCTGGAGGACGCCGGGTTCTCGGTGGTGCTGCCCAAGGGACAGGTGTGCTGCGGGCTGACCTGGGTGTCCACCGGACAGTTGGACGTGGCCAGGGCCGTGATGCGCCGGGCGGTGTCGGCCCTGGCGCCCCTGGTCTCCCAGGGGCTGCCGGTAGTGGGCCTGGAGCCCAGTTGCACGGCGGCGCTCAAGCACGACCTGGTGGAGCTGTTGCCGGGGGAGGAGAGCCGCCGGGTGGCGAACGCGGTGCACACCTTCGCGGGCTTCCTCAACGAGTACGCCCCGGACTGGACCCCGCCGAGGGTGGACGCCTCGGCGTTGGCGCAGGTGCACTGCCACCAACACGCGGTGGTCGGGTTCGACGCCGACCGGGAGCTCATCGCCCGCGCCGGCATCGACGGCGAGGTCCTGGACTCGGGCTGCTGCGGCCTGGCCGGCGACTTCGGGTTCACCGAGGGGCACTACGAGGTCTCCAGCGCCATCGGTGAACGCGAACTCCTACCGCGCGTGCGCGAGGCCGAGCGGGACACCCTGGTGCTGGCCGACGGGTACAGCTGCCGCACCCAGATCGAACAGGGGACCGGCCGCCGGGCCCTGCACCTGGCCGAGGTCCTCGCCCGGGCGCTCGGTGAGTCGAACTAGTGCCGCGGCACTAGACGCCCATCTGCTCGCGGATCAGGGCCAGGGCCCGGGAGACGGCGTCGGCGAGACGCGGGTCGTTCGGGTCCAGGCCCTCGCCCAGATGCACCCGCCAGTCGATCTCGTCGCCGAGTGGGGCGCGCCTGGCGACCAGACGGAAACCCTCGGTGGAGTCGGGGGAGGGGAACGGGACGAAGCGGTTGACCAGGATGCTGGAGGTGACCCGCTCGGCGACGGTCTCGGCCATCCGTCGGTAGTCGACGACGCCGCCGGTCAGCTCGGTGCGCAACCGTACGGTGCGCTCACCGTGTCCCTCCTCGATGAACCTCAGCTCCTCGGGGCCCCACTTGGCCTGATCGATGTCCTGCCAACGGACGGCGTGGCCGTCGGGCAGGTACAGGGAGCGGGTGGAGGCCACCAGAACCGGTGGCCGTCCCTCGGGAGAGGGCCCGGCCCCGGCCGGAGCGGCGACGGGCGCGTGCGCGAGCACACGTTCGCCGCGCCCCAACCGGGAACGGATCTGGGCGGGTACGTCGTCCCGTCCGAACCACGCCATGTTCACAGGTCCCGGTCGGGTCCGGTGCGGGGCTCGGGCGCGGTCCCGTTGACGGTGCCGGCCTCCCAATCGAGCAGTTCGGACTCTTCCTCGGTGGGGCGGGACAGGAAGTCCCGCACGGAGGTGATGGGCATCTTGTCCACGGCCTTGTCGTAGACGGCGCGGCCGGCGTTGCTCGCCTGCGCGCCGACGAGCCCGGCGACCTCCTGCACGAGCGGACTGTCGGCCACCTTGCGCGCGGTGCGGGTGAGCTGCTCGTAGCGGGCCCTGCCCGCCTTGGCGCCCAGGACGTAGCCGATGGCCAGTCCGGCGACGAATGTGATCCGGTAGCGCATGGGTCCCTCTTTACAGCCTTGGTGACGGTCGGAGTGGTCCGTGACCGACGTTACCGCCTCGTGGTTCCCACCACACGGGCCGACACCGGTCACGAGCACTCCGGGAGCGCGCTAGTCTAGTGATGTCGCCGAGGCCCACAGGGCCCCGGGAAAAGGCGCGATCCCGCGTAGCTCAATCGGCAGAGCAGCCGGCTGTTAACCGGCAGGTTACTGGTTCGAGTCCAGTCGCGGGAGCTGTGGACAAGGGGTTCGCGTCCCTTTCACGGGAGCGTTGGGCTTGTACCCGAACGCGATCCCGCGTAGCTCAATCGGCAGAGCAGCCGGCTGTTAACCGGCAGGTTACTGGTTCGAGTCCAGTCGCGGGAGCGGTGAGCGAGGCCCGTCGGAGGAATCCGGCGGGCCTTCGTCGTGCGCGGGGTGGACGCGAACAGACGCGGCCCCGCCCGCTGCCGGTCCTCCAGGGCTCCAACGCGGGTACGGGGATGTCGCGGTCAGATGCGGCCCATACCGCCGATGATCAGTCGACGGTTGCGGTGCGGCATCTGGTAGCTGCCCGGGACCGGGGGAGCCACCGGCATGGTGCGCCATTTCTGGGCCTGGAGCAGGCCGGGCGGAACCGATTCCCACCCGTCGAAGAACGCGGTGATCTGCTCCTCGGTGCGCCAGTGGCCGTGACCGAGTCGCTGTAGGAACAGTTGTTCCAGTTGTTCGGCGCGACGTGCGTCCTTGGGGTGCCGCACGGGGTCGGGGCGGCAGTAGTGGCTGAGGACCATGTGGCTGCCGGGGGCGAGGGCGTCGCGCAGGGTGGCGATGTTGCGGGCGGCGTCCTCCGCGTTCGGGGTATGCGAGACGGCACCGGTGAGCAGGAGGCCGACCGGTCGTTCCAGGTTCAGGAAGCGGCTGCTCTCGGGGTCGTGCAGCAGCCGCGCGGGGTTCTCCAGGCCGGCGGGCACGGCGGTGGTCGTGCGGCCGTCGCGGGTCAGGGCGCGATGGTGGGTGAGGACGATCGGGTCGGATGTGGCGTAGACGACGCGGGCCTCTGGAGAGACCTCCTGAGCGATCTGGTGAGGATCACCCGGCGCCGGTAGACCCGCCCCCACGTGGAGGAACTGGGTGATGCCCAGATCGGTGGCCATGTGCCGGACGGCGCGCTGCTGGAAGGCGCGTTCCCCCAGAACGAGGTCGACGAAGCCGGGCGCGACCTGGTCGGCCTGGGCGGCGAACTCCCGGTCCACCTCGAAGTGGTCCTTGCCCTTGAGGTGGAAGGAGTGCAGCCGGCTGATGGCGGCCCTGGTCAGGTTGACGGGCGGCGGGGGTTTCGCCCGGACGTGATTTTCCCCCGCCTGCCTCAGGAAATCGGGGGAGGTGAAACGAGACATCGCCGTCCTCTTGTTCTGAGGTGGGGAAGTGTGGTCGACTCCCAGGATTGTATTCGGAGTTCGCCTGGTTGTTAACCGAGTCCAGGATACATGTGGTAAAAAACGTCGCCCGAGGTCGACCTCGAAGAGACTGGTCCTGTGGGTAAGGTTCGGCCTGGGGTCCCTTGTGTTTTTATGCCTAATGTCCATTATGCGAGGAATGGGCTCGGGGCGTGTGCGCGGGGAGCGCGGGCCACCGTGGGGATCCGAGGTGCCGAGCGCCCCGGGCACTCGGTCGCGAACGGTCTCCAGCGGTCGACCACGGGAGTCGATGGAGGTAACGGGCATGGTGAAAATACTCCGCCACCCTAAAGGAATGGTCCCGCTCAATTAGCGGAACCGTCCACTGCCAGCGAGAATCCACTACCGAAGGGCCCGACCGTATTCGTTCGACGTGGTTCCGAATCCCTCATGAAATGTACGACGCCGGGAAGGGAACGCGCCGTGCCGGTGCACTCGCCCGGCTCCGCTCCGGGTCCGGCTAGCCTGAGCGCATGGACCGTCCCTACACCATCCTGAGCTGCGCGATGTCGGTCGACGGGCGCATCGACGACAGTGGACCCGAACGACTTCGGCTGTCCAACGAGGCCGACTTCGCCGAGATCGACGAACTGCGCGCCGGATGCGACGCCATCCTCGTCGGCGCCGGCACCCTGCGGGCCGACAACCCGCGTCTCCTGGTCCGCTCGCCGGTGCTGCGCGAGCGCCGCCGCGAGCAGGGACGCACGGAGAACCTCCTCAAGGCCGTGGTCACCCGCGGTGGAGACCTCGACCCCAAGGCCCGGTTCTTCGCCACCGGTGACGCCGGCGCCGTGGTGTACACCGGGGGAGCGGGCGTGCGCACCGCCACCCGACTGCTCTCGGAGCTGCCCGAGACCCACCCGCCCGTGGACGTCGTCGACGCCGGTGACCCGCCCACCGTCGAGGGGATCCTCACCGACCTCGCCGATCGCGGGGTCGAACGTGTCCTGGTCGAGGGCGGCGGCCACATCCACACCCTCTTCCTCACCTCGGGGCTGGTCGACGAGTTGCGGCTGGCCGTCGCCCCGTTCTTCGTGGGGCAGGAGGACGCCCCGAGCTTCGTCCGGCCGGGCGCCTACCCCTACACCCCGCACACGCCGATGCGTCTGGTGGAGGCCCGTGCCCTGGGCGAGGTCGCCGTCCTGCGCTACTGCCTCGCCCCGGAGGAAGGACGATGACCATGGCACACACGATGCGCGGACCCGCCCCCGCGGAGGGCGACGCCGACACCCACTGGCTGGAACACACGATCACGCTGTCCCGATCCTGCCCTCCGTCGGACACCGCCTACTCCGTGGGCGCCGTGATCGTCACCGCCGACGGCCTGGTCCTGGGCCAGGGGTACTCCCGCCGCGACGACCCCCACGACCACGCCGAGGAGGTCGCCCTGCGCGGTGTGGACCACCACGACCCCCGGCTGGCCACGGCCACGATCTACAGTTCCCTGGAACCGTGCAGCGCCCGCGCCTCCCGGCCCCGAGCCTGCAGCGCCCTGATCCTGGACACCCCGATCCCGCGGGTGGTACTGGCCTGGCGCGAACCCGAGGTGTTCGTGGACTGCGACGGCGCCGAACGCCTGGCCGCGGCGGGCCGGGTCGTGGTGGAACGCCCCGACCTCGCCGCGCGGGTACGCGAGGTCAACGCGCACCTGCTCGATTGAACGCCTCGGTCACATCCGGTTCACGTCGGTGACGTGGACGACCGCCCGGCCCTCGGCGTCGGAGGCGGCCAGGTCGACCTCGGCGCTGATGCCCCAGTCGTGGTGCTCCTCGGGGTCGGCGAAGACCTGACGGATCCGCCACACGTCCTTCTCCTCCTCGATCTGGAGCATCTTCGGGCCGCGCGCGTCCGGGCCGATACCGATCTCGTCGTGCTCGGCGTAGTAGGCCTCCAAGGCCTCGGCCCACTCCTCGCCGTCCCATTCGTCGTCCTCGGACATCTTGCCGAGTTCGCCGTAGCGGCGGCGGGCGGCCAGCTCCACGCGGCGGAACATCTCGTTGCGCACCAGGACACGGAAGGCACGGGCGTTGGCGGTGACCGGGCGGACCTTCTCCTCGGCCTCCGCCTTGTCCTCGCCCTCGACCTCGTCCTCGGGGTTGGTGAGCTTCTCCCACTCGTCGAGGAGGCTGGAGTCGACCTGTCGGACCAGCTCGCCCAACCACTCGATGAGGTCGCGCAGTTCCTCGGTCTTGGCGTCGTCGGGCACAGTCTGGTTGAGGGCCTTGTAGGCGCCGGCCAGGTAACGCAGGACCAGCCCTTCGGAGCGGGCCAGCTCGTAGTGGCCCACGTACTCCACGAAGTTCATCGCGCGTTCGTACATGTCGCGGGCGATCGTCTTGGGCCGCAGCGGGTGGTCGCCCACCCACGGGTGGCCTCGCCGGTACACGTCGTAGGCGTGTTCGAGGAGCTCTTCCAGCGGCTTGGGGTAGTCGACGTCCTCCAGCAGCTCCATGCGCTCCTCGTACTCGATGCCGTCCATCTTCATCTGCTGGACGGCCTCGCCACGGGCCTTGTTGAGCTGCGCGCCGAGGATCTGCCGTGGGTCGTCCAGGGTGGACTCCACGATGGTGAGCACGTCGAGCGGGTAGGTGGTCGACTCCACGTCGAGCAGGTCCAGCGCCGCCAACGCGAACGTCGACAGCGGCTGGTTCAGCGCGAAGTCGGCCTGCAGGTCGACGGTGAGTCGGGCGGTGCGCCCCTGCTCGTCGGGTTCGGGCAGGGTTTCCACGATGCCGCCGTCCAACAGCGAACGGTAGATCGCGATGGCCTCGCCGATGTGCTTGCGCTGGGCCTTGCGGTCGTCGTGGTTCTCGGTGAGCAGGTGCTTCATCGCCGCGAAGCAGTTCCCGGGGCGGGCGATGATGCTCAACAGCATCGCGTTGCTCACCCGGAACCGGGAGTTGAGGGGTTCGGGCTCGGCCTCGATGAGCTTGTGGAAGGTCGCGTCATCCCAGGCGACGAAGCCCTCCGGGGCCTTCTTGCGCACGACCTTGCGGCGCTTCTTGGAGTCGTCACCAGCCTTGGCCAGGGCCTTCTCGTTCTCGATGACGTGTTCGGGCGCCTGGGCGACGACGTTGCCGACGGTGTCGAACCCGGCACGGCCGGCGCGTCCGGCGATCTGGTGGAACTCGCGGGCCCGAAGCCTGCGCACCCGCACCCCGTCGTACTTGCTCAGCGCGGTGAACAGCACGGTGCGGATGGGCACGTTCACGCCCACCCCCAGGGTGTCGGTGCCGCAGATGACCTTGAGCAGTCCGGCCTGGGCCAACCGTTCCACCAGGCGTCGGTACTTGGGCAGCATCCCGGCGTGGTGGACGCCGATGCCGTGCCGCACGTACCGGGACAGGTTGCGACCGAACTTGGTGGTGAAGCGGAAGTTGCCGATCTCCTCGGCGATCCTCGCCTTCTCCTCCTTGGTGCACATGTTGATGCTGGTCAACGATTGCGCGCGTTCCACGGCCTGCGCCTGGGTGAAGTGCACGATGTACACGGGGGCGTCGCCGCTGCCCAGGAGTTCCTCAAGGGTCTCGTGCAGCGGGGTGACCCGATAGTCGTAGTAGAGGGGCACGGGGCGCTCGGCGGAGGAGACCACGGAGGTGGACCTGCCCGTGCGCTTCTCCAGGTCCTCCTCGAAGCGGCTGACGTCACCGAGGGTGGCCGACATCAACACGAACTGGGTCTGCGGCATCTCCAACAGCGGCACCTGCCACGCCCACCCGCGATCGGGCTCGGCGTAGAAGTGGAACTCGTCCATGATGACGGTGTTGATGTCGGCGTTCTCGCCCTCGGCCAGGGCGATCTGGGCGAGGACCTCGGCCGTGCAGCACACGATGGGGGCATCCGCGTTGACGGAGGCGTCACCGGTCATCATGCCGACGTTCTCGGTGCCGAAGATCTCGCACAGGTCGAAGAACTTCTCCGACACGAGCGCTTTGATGGGCGCGGTGTAGAACGCGCACTCGTCCCGGGCCAGGGCGGCGAAGAGGGCACCGGTGGCGACCATGCTCTTGCCGGAACCGGTGGGGGTACTGAGGATGACGTTGGATCCGGAGACGACCTCGATCAAGGCCTCCTCCTGGTGCGGATAGAGGGTGAGACCCCGCTCCTCGGCCCACGAAGCGAAAGCCTCGAAGAGGGAATCGGGTTCAGGTTCGGCCGGAAGCACATCGATGAGACTCACGGTCTCTATACTGCCCGCTCTCGAACCCTCTTCGGGACAAAGGGGGAAGACGACGGCGGGCACCCCCTCATGGGAGGTGCCCGCCGTTCGTACTCGCGAAGGTCCTACTTGACCAGGCCGAGCTTGCGGACGGTGTCGCGCTCCTCGACGAGCTCCTGGACGGAGGCGTCGATGCGGCCGCGGGAGAACTCGTCGATCTCCAGGCCCTGAACGATCTCCCACGCGCCGTTCTTGGACACGACGGGGAAGGAGGAGATGATGCCCTCGGGCACACCGTAGGAGCCGTCGGACGGGATGGCCGCGGAGGTCCAGTCGCCCTCGGGGGTGCCGTTGACCCAGTCGTGGACGTGGTCGATGGCGGCGTTCGCGGCGGAGGCGGCGGAGGACGCTCCACGGGCCTCGATGATCGCGGCGCCGCGCTTGGCGACGGTCGGGATGAAGTCGTTCTCCAGCCACGACTGGTCGTTCACGGCCTGGGCGGCGTTGGAGCCGTTGACCTCGGCGTGGAACAGGTCCGGGTACTGGGTCGCGGAGTGGTTGCCCCAGATGGTGAGCTTCTTGATGTCGTTGATCGACACACCGAGCTTCTTGGCGAGCTGGGTGAGCGCGCGGTTGTGGTCCAGACGGGTCATCGCGGTGAAGCGCTCGGCGGGAACGTCCGGAGCGTGGTTCTGCGCGATGAGGGCGTTGGTGTTGGCGGGGTTGCCGACCACCAGGACGCGGACGTCGTCGGCGGCACCGGCGTTGATGGCCTCGCCCTGGGGCTTGAAGATGCCGCCGTTGGCCTCCAGGAGGTCACCGCGCTCCATGCCCTTGCCGCGGGGACGGGCGCCGACCAGCAGGCCGACGTTGGTGCCCTCGAAGGCCTTCTTGGCGTCGTCGAAGATGTCGATGCCCGCGAGCAGGGGGAAGGCGCAGTCGTCGAGCTCCATCGCGGTGCCCTCGGCGGCCTTGACCGCCTGGGGGATCTCAAGGAGACGCAGCTTCACCGGGGTGTCGGCGCCGAGCAGCTGACCGGAGGCGATCCGGAACAGCAGGGCGTAGCCGATCTGGCCGGCGGCGCCGGTGACGGTGACGTTGACGGGTGCTTTGGACATGCGTGAACTCTCCTGACGACGATGTGCGACCCGCGATGTTACCAACGGGTTCGAAGCGGTTCCGGCGCCGGGCCCAGGGGGTACGGCCTGGCGAGCACCGCACCAACCCACCCTAGACCGCCCGTCTCCCACGTCCGTGACCAAGGTCGGGTCAGTCGCCACGGGACGCATACCGGGTGGTCGTGCAACCTCTGCCGAGTAACGGATTCGGGCGCGGAAACGGCGGACGCATCCTGTTAGGATGACGTTTGCCAACGGCGGAGGGCCGGTAGCTCAGTTGGTTAGAGCAGGGGACTCATAATCCCTGGGTCGCGGGTTCGAGTCCTGCCCGGCCTACCCCTTCCTAACACGCAAAAAGCGCTGCCGGCCTGCGGATACAGGCCGGTGGCGCTTTTCTCGTTATCCGAGTGACTACGGATCGTTGCGGCGCGGACCGGGGCGCTTACTCCCGTGCCGTTCGGCCGTCGCTGTTCCCGGCTCTACCGAAACGGTCGCTCTGGGTGGGGTTGGGTAACTCTCTCGACTGCCGTGACCTTTGTCCGAATGGTTCTCCCGTTTATGCATATGGGGGATTTCTCGCACAAAGCAGAAAGACCGTTCGGAATCGAGGCATGTGGGTCCGTCCTCAGTGACCGGCGAGGGGCGGGCCGGTAGCCCGACCTCCCCTAAACTGGCGGCCGGCCCGAGGGGCCCGACGTGTCCCAGGTCTCGGCAACCAACGCCGGGATGAGTACGTCGGACGGGTCGAAGGACATGGTGCGACCGGGGGAAGGCGTGGAGTGGACGGAGGTCGATCGACACGAACGGGGTGGCGGCGGCCTCGACCCGTCCAGGCCCTGCGTTGGGTCGCGGTGGCCGTGGCGGGCGCGATCCTGTTGACCGGGATCGGCCCTGAGGACGCCTTCGAGGTGACCTATCGCTCCGTGCCGGAGTCCGAGCGCTCGGACGCCCTCCCGTTGGCCTCCCTGCTGGATCGCACCGGTGTCTCCGAGGACGGCGATGCCGACGGAGGCGATCTCGACGGCGCGGGCAACAGCCTGTCCGCGCGCACGCTCGAATCCGCCGGTTGGCTCCCCGGTGGAGAGGTCACCCTGCTGGACACCGAGCTGCGCCTGCCCGCCTACGGGGAGGGACGCCCCGACCACATGGTCGCCGAAGGTCAACGCCTCGCCCTGACCGACGTCCCCACCCGGATGGACTCGGTGACCTTCCTGGCCACCGGGACCCGCACCGACGGCACCGGGGCCGACGTTCGCGGTGTGGGCAGCGTGGTCTACACCGATGGTGAGGAGCACAAGTTCGACCTGGTCGTCCCGGAGTGGGTGGCCGGCCCCGCCGGAGACGCCGCCCTGACCCTTCCCTACGCGAACTTCTCGACCGGTTTCGGGCAGGACGCCATCGGTTCGGTGCGCCTATACGCGCGCTCGATCCCCCTGGACCCCGGCCGCGAGGTCGACCACGTGGTCATGCCCGAGGTCGCCGACCCCCGAGCGAACATGCACGTGTTCTCCGTGGGCGGACGCCCGGCGGGTCAGGAGTGGACCGGAACCTGGGCGCGCGCCACCTCCGGATACGCCGAGGTCGGTCCCTGGGAGGACCAGACCCTGCGCCTGGCGGTGCGCTCCACCACCGGCGGCCACAAGGTGCGCGTGCGGTTGGACAACACCTTCGCCGCGCGTCCGGTCACCATCGGGGCGGCGTCCATCGCCCTGCAGGGAGACGGCCCGGCCACGTACGGCGCGGCCGTCCCACTGACCTTCGACGGGGCGCCCGGTGCCGTCATCCCGGCCGGCGGTCGCCTGTTCAGCGACCCTGTGGAAGTACTGCTACCACCGCAGACCGAGGCCCTGGTCAGCATCCACCTGCCCGAACAGGTGCGGTCGGCGCCGATCCACTACGCGGCGGTGGACACCAACTACACCAGCCCCCCGGGCAGCGGAGACCAGACCCTGGACCGCTCGGGTGAGCCCTACACGGGCGAGGTGGACCAGTGGCCCTTCCTCACCGGGATCGAGGTGACGGACGGTCCGGGCTCGGTGGTGACCTTCGGGGACTCCATCACCGACGGCATCCGTTCGACCAGGGACGCCCACCGGCGCTGGCCGGACGTGCTCAGTCAGCGCCTGCACGCGAGCCGGGACCTGCCCGACCCGGGTGTGCTGAACCTGGGGGTGGCCGGCAACCGGGTCACGGCCGACGGCTACCCGGGTGAGGGCGTCTCGGTCTACGCCAACGGTGTGAGCATGTTGCACCGGGCCCAACGGGACGTGTTCTCGCAGAGCGGCGTGGGCACCGTGGTGGTGTTCGCGGGCATCAACGACCTGCGCTGGGGTGCCTCCTCCGAGGAGGTGATCGCGGGTCTGAACCGGCTGGCGCGGATGGGCAGGGACCACAACGTGCGGGTGTTCGTGTCGACGTTGGCGCCGTGCGCCGGATCGCCGCGTTGCA
>NZ_JBEYLC010000080.1:0-24359 GCF_040635885.1 Nocardiopsis sp. NPDC006832
TCGAACAGACGCCGCGCCTCACGTCCGTTGCCGAACGTCTCGTCCCGGCTCTGCCCCTGGAAGTGGCGGACCAACAGCTCACGAACGCCCTCCCCCAGCGTGTAGCCCTGCTTGGGCGCCATCGTCTCGACGATGGTGGTGAGCTGCTCCGGTGAGTAGTTCTCGAACTGGATCGTCCGTGCCACGCGCGAACGCAGCCCCGGGTTGGCGTCGAGGAAGGTCCGCATCTCGCTGGAGTAACCGGCGAAGACGATGACGACCTCCTCGCGCAGGTCCTCCATCAGCTTGATGAGCGTGTCGATGGCCTCTTGGCCGAAGTCGCTGCCCGAACCGAACTTCCGGGACAGCGCGTAGGCCTCGTCGACGAACAGGACCCCACCGCGCGCCCGCTCCACCGCTTGGGTGACCTTGGCGCTGGTACCACCCAGGTGTTCGGCGACCAGGTCCTGGCGACCCACCTCGACGAACTGGCCGTTGTCCAGGGCGCCCAGGGAGCGCAGGATCTCGCCGTACAGCCGGGCCACGGTGGTCTTGCCGGTCCCGGGCGGGCCGGAGAAGACCAGGTGACGGCTGACGTTGAGCGCCGGCAGCCCCGCCGCGGCGCGCTTGGCGCTCACCCGCTGGAAGTCGACCAGCGAGCGGACCTCCTTCTTCACGCCGTCCAGGCCCACCATCTCGTCCAGTTCGGCGAGCAGCTCGTCCAGGGACCCGGCCTCGCCCGTGGGTGCGTCGGGGACGGTGGCGCCTTCCGCGGCCCTCGCCTTGGCCCGGACCTCGTCGCCGCCCCTGTTGTCGGCGAGTTCGGTGTCCTCCAAGTGCACGACGGCCTCGTCGTGCGCGTCCACGCCCTTGTCCTCGTGGCCGGAGACCTGGCACCGCACCAGCCGGGCGCGACTCTCGGCGTCCAGCACCTTGACTCCGCTCATGGCCCCGTCCCGGATCTCGGTGTCCTCCAGGGTGGCGACCCCGCCCTCCAGGACGGAGACCCCGTGTCCTCGACTTCCGCTCAGGGTCGAGGACCGCAGGACGAGCCGGGCGCCCTCGACATAGGCGTTGTCGAACGCGCCGTCGACGATCCGGGCGTCGGTCACCTCCATCCGGGCACCGGTGCTGACGTGGAAGGTGTTGCCCTCTGGCGCGGTGATCTCCACGCCGTGGGCCTCGACGGTGGCGTCGTCCTGGGCCAGGATTCCACCGGCGACCCTCTCCCCGACCAGGTCCTTCACGCAGACATGAGCGTCGTGGACACCGAAGCAGGCCCCCTTGAGGTCTCGTCCGTGTACCCCCTTGAACTCACCGCTCCCACCGGATACGTAGACGCCGAACAAACCCTCGTCGACCCCGCTCCGGTGCTCGGCGAGTTCCAGGCCCGTCAGGCTCACCCGGCTCTTGACGAAGTTGCCCGCGTTGCCGCCCAGATCGAAGGCACGGAAACCCCGGCCGTTCACCCGGCCCTCCTGCGAGTGCAGCGCGGCGCCCTCCACCCCCTTCACGACCAGGTCGGCGAAGGTGAGTGTGCTCTCCACCACGCACACCGCGTTCGTCGGGGCACTCTCGACGCGGGCGTCGGCGAGCTCGACCTCGGCGCCGTCCAGCACGTACACCGAGTCACCGCCCTCCGCGCCACCCGTCACGCGCAACCGGGTGAACTTCGCCCGGGTGCCCGAACCGGTGACCCGCACCGGCCATCCGCGGTCCCCTTCGACGGTCAGGTCGGTGAACTTCGGTCGGGCACCCTTGTCCACCCAAACCGAGTAGTACCCGATCGCACCACAGTCCCGAATCTCACATTCGGTGATGGTGGGTGCACTGCCGGAGACGAACAGTGCGTGGTGGTGCTCACTGCCCCCGTGGAAACGCACCCGCTCCACCGTGGGCGAGGCGCCACCCTCCAAACTGAGGATCGCGTCCTTGAACACGCAGTCGCGGACGACCCCACCGCCCTTGGTCCAGTAGATCCCGGCGCCCTCGAAGCGGGTGTTCACCACCTCGTGCGAACGACCGTGCAGGCCCAGTCGAACGTTGCAGTGGAACACACAGTCCACCGTCTTGAGGTGGGCACCCTCATCCACGTACAGCGGCGGGAACTCACCGTCGGCTCCCTCGACCCGGACGCCATAGAGTTCCAACCTCCCCTCGGGTCTGACCCGGAAGACGTTGGTGTCGGTGCTCGGCGCGATCTCCACGGTCCCCGGCCCCTGGGTGGGAACCACCAGGATCTTCCGCGTCACAGAGACGATCTGGTCCTCGACGTAGTGTCCCGGATCGACGTGCAGGTACAGGTCCGTGTTCGCGTACAAGGGTGCGCGGACGGCGGCTCCCAGGGAACGGAAGGCGCCGGGATCGCTCTGGGACACGCGGACCGTGTGCATGCGTCTGCTCCGGAGGTGAGGGGCTGTGTGCGTTACGCACCCTAGCGTTCACGGGGGCACCGAACCCGTGGAGGGTGCGATCCGGCCTGGCCGGTTCCGGCCCGTCGTCGCAGGTCCGACCGAGAGTCAATCCTTGGCGGAGGGATCCGGCTCCGGGTCGGGCTCCGCGGTGGGGCCCTTCACCTGGTTCAGATCGTTGTCCCGGAGCAGGGAGTCCTCGAACTCATAGGTCGCGTCCCTGTCTCCCCAGATCCCGGCACCGCCGGTTTCCGCGATCGTCGAGCGCACGAGGCGGACCTTCCCGGCTTCGTCCCGCACGACGATCCCCGCCCCTCCGCAGTCGCGGATCTCGGAGTCCTCCAGCAGGACCGATCCGGCTCCCTCCACGAGCACCCCTTCGTCTCGGGCACCGGTCAACACCGTCGAACGCAGGGTGAGACCACCACCGTACGCCCGGGCCAGGCCGTACTCGGACCCCTCGAAGTGACTGTTCGACACCTCCAGGAACCCGGCGGTGTTCACGCTCAACTGGAGCCTGGTCCCCTGGGTCGATCGCACATCGTTCAACCGTGCTCTGCCACTCTGGGTGACCACCGCCGTCATGGTGAGACGTTCCCCGACCACCGAGGACAACACGGCGTCTCCGCCCCTCACGCTGAGCAGCCACCCGTCGAGGTCGAAAGCCCGAACGTTCTCCAGTTCGAGTTCCCCCTTACTCACATGCACCGCCCCGAACTCCAGGTAGTCCAGCCCGTCGCTCTGCCTCACCAGGGCGGGGTGATGGTCGCTCAACTCCACGTCGCTCAGACGCCCCCGGGAACGGATCATGTTGAGCAGGTCGCCCTTCTGTCCATGCCGCAGGGTGAGTCCTCGTCCTTCCAGAACGCCGTCCTCCACCATGAGGTTCGTGTCCTTCGTCTCCTCCACCGTCAGCCCATCGACGACGACGGTGGCCTTCCACGTCTTCATTCCGGCGCCCTTGGGGTGGCGGATCCGGCTGTCGGTGAAACCCACCCGCTCGGAGTCTTGGACGTAGACCGTGTACATACCGGCAAAGCCGCCGGCCACCCTGAGACGGGTGAAGTCGACGCGTGTGGTCGCGCCCAGGATCCCGATCGCCTTGTTCTCGGCGTCCTCGATGGAGAGCTCCGTGAAGTGGACCACGGATCCGTTGGTGGCACGTACGACGTAGTCCACGGAGGCCGTCTCGTTGAACCCGCCATCAATGATCACGCAGTCGGTGATCCTCGCCCGAGACCAAGAGAACTCCAGGGTCGGCGCGCCCACGTCCCCGCCCTCGAAGCCCGAGAACCGGAGTACGTCGGCCACCACCGCAGCCCCTTCCCTGAGGGACATACCCGCCTGGTGGAAGACGCAACGGTGCATCCGGCCGGTTCCACCACGCCATTCCAGCCCGGTGCCGACGAACCGACAGTCGACGAACTCGCTTTCGCCCTTCCCTCGCAGACGTACCGGGACACGGCCCACGAACCAGCTGTCGACCGCCTTGAGCCGGCCACCGCCCCGCACCTCGATCTGCGGTCGGTCCCGGCTCTTGGAGCGGATCAGCATCCCGTAGAGCTCAAGGGGGTGTTCGGTTTCGATCACCGCGCGGTCCCCGTCCACGGCGAGTTCCACGGTCTCCGGCCCATGGGTGGGCACGATCATCAGCGGCCCGGGGTAGGAGAGCGGTCGTTCCTCCTCGTAGGTGCCGGGCTCCACGTGGAGGTAGAGGCCCTCCGTCAGGTTCCGGATCCGAAAGGCCGTCACCGCGTCCGACAGCGAGAGGTAGGCGTTGGGGTCGGTCTTCGACACGCGTACCGAGTGCATGAGTCGGCTCCTGGAGGGGCTCAAGGGGAATGTGGCGCTTCGTACCGTAGCGCCGCTTTCACCCCCACCCGCCGCCCCGCGACGCCGAAAAAAGAACGCCGCCCCGTGACCGGGACGGCGTTCTGGTGGAGCCGCCTATCGGAATCGAACCGATGACCTATTCATTACGAGTGAATCGCTCTACCGACTGAGCTAAGGCGGCACACCGGCACGCGTTCGTACGTGCCGAAGCAGGAACCAGTCTAGCGCCTCCCGCGAGTGGGCCGCACACCCGGAGCCGGCCGGCGGCTCCGGGTCGTCTCGGTCAGCCGGCGAGGTTCGGGGCGCAGGCCATCCCGTCCTCGGGCACCGCCAACTCCAGCAGGTAGTCGTCCACGATCTGGTCGACGCACTCGTCGCCCATCCGGTAGCCGGTGTGACCGTCGCCGTCCCGGGTGACCAGGAAGGCGGACTCCAGCTGGTCGGCCAGCGACTCGGACCAGGCGTAGGGGGTGGCGGAGTCGCGGGTGGTGCCCACCACCATGATCGGGTCGGCCCCCGCACCGGTCAGGTCCGGCGTTTCGGCCACCGCGTCCTCCGGCCAGAACGCGCATGGCAGGGCGCCCCAGGCCAGCATCGGACCGAAGACCGGGGATTCCTCCCCCGCCATGGCGGCGGCCTCGGCGTAGGCCTCCACCTCGCGTGGGGCCGGGGAGTCGGAGCAGTTCACCGCGGTGAGCGCGGAGGTGGAGTTCTCGTACTCGTCCAGGTCGCCCCGGCTGTACAGGTCGTCGCCCAGCAACAACAGCCCGGTGCCGTCGCCGCCCTCCATGGCGTCGGTGAGCGCCTCGCGCACCCGCGGCCACCAGTTCTCGGTGTACAGGGCGGCCAGTACCCCCAGTTCGGCGCGGGCCCGGTTGACCTCGCGGCCGTCGTCGGTGGTGGTCTCCAACGGCTGTGTCGCGGCCTCCTCCAAGAACGCTTCCAGGGCGGCGATCCCCTGGTCGACGCCGTCGCCCGAATCACCGAGCGGGCAGTCCTGTTGGTTCAGACAGTCCCCGACGAAGGCGTGCAGCGCCGTCTCGAAACCGGTGGCCTGCTGGACGCTCACACTCAGCTGGTCCTGGGCCGGGTCGACCGCGCCGTCAAGGACGAGCGCGCGCACGTTGTCGGGGAACTGCTCGGCGTACTGAGCACCGATGTGGGTGCCGTAGGAGGCTCCGAGGTAGGTGAGCTTCTCGTCGCCCAGGAGCCCGCGCAGCAGGTCCATGTCACGGGCGACGTCGGCGGTGCCGATGTTGCGCATCAGGTCGGGCGCGCTCTCCTCACAGGCTTCGACGAACTCGCGGCTGCCCTCCTCGATCTGGGCCAGTCCCTGGGGGCTGAGGTCGGCCATGTCGTCGGCGCCCGGCCCGGTTCCGTAGTCGGTACCGAGGAACTCGTCGATCTCCTCGGCCTCCAGACAGGTCAGAGGGGTGCTGCGGCCCACTCCCCTGGGGTCGAAGCCGACCACGTCGAACTGTCGACGCACCGTCTGGCTGAGCGTGTAGGGGCTGTGGTCCACGAAGTCGTGGCCGGAACCGCCCGGACCGCCCGGGTTGACCACCAGGGAGCCCAACACCTCGTCTCCGGTGGCGGGTACACGCTTGACCGCGATCTCGATGCGTTCCCCCTCCGGTTCCTCGTAGTCCAGCGGAACCTCGAAGACCGCGCACTCGCTCTCGGGCAGACCGCTGTCGCACTCCCGCCAGTCGAGTTCCTGCTCGGCGAAGTCGACGGAACCCGTGACCGCGCCGTCGTCTTCGGCCCCACCGTCACCGGAGGTGCAGCCGGTGACCAGCACCGCCACTCCGAGCAGCGTCGCCCCTACCCGCGCCCTCAGCCCCACCCGAATCCGCCTCCACTCGTCCAACACGTCGCGTCCCGATTGTCGCGGACCCGGTCGCGTGCTCGGCCCCGGGCCCTACAGGGCCCCGACCGGTTCTCGTTCGGTCGGTTCTCAGCCCGCCAGCAGGGCGGAGGTCATGGCCTCCATGGCGATCTGCGGGTGCACGTTCGCGGCGATCCGCTCCCGGCACGCCATGATCGCGTCGATCCGGCGCAGGGTCGCCTCGGGTGGGCCGGAGCGGGCGATCCGTTCCAGGTCCCCGGAGCGTTCCACGGTGGACAGTTCCACGGTCGCGCCCAGTTGGAGCGCCAGGACGTCCCGGTAGAAGGCGGCCAGGTCCAGCAGGGCACGGTCGTAGGAGTCGCGCTTGATCCGAGTGGCCCGGCGCTTCTGCCGCTCCTCCAGGTCCTTGAGCGCCCCGGCGGCGCCGCGGATGGCCTTGGCCACGCCCTTACCGGTGGAACCCTCGCCGAAGGCCGCCTTGAGTTCGCCCTTCTCCTTCTCGTTCAACGCCGTGGTGAGCGCCTTGGACTCCTCCTCGGCGATCTCGTACAGCCGGGCGGCGGCGGTGACACAGGCGCCCAGGCCGGTCAGCCCGACCGGGATGGACAGGACCTCCTCCCGGCGGCGGCGCGCCTCGGGCTCCGTGGCCAGTTGCCGGGCCCGGTCCACGCGGCCCGCGGCGGCCCGGGCGGCGGCCTCGGCGGTCACGGTGTCCACCCCGTCGCGCCGCACGAGGGAGTCGACGATCTGCCGGGTTCCGGGGGTGGCCAGGGTGACCAGACGGCAGCGGGAGCGGATCGTGATGAGCAGGTCGTCCGGGGTGGGGGTGCACAGCAGCCACACCGTTCGTGGCGAGGGTTCCTCCACCGCCTTGAGCAGGGCGTTGGACGCGGCCTCGGTGGCACGGTCTGCGTCCTCGAAGAGCACGATCCGGAAGTTGCCGCCCGAGGGCTTGGATCCGGCCCGCAGCACCAGGTCACGGGTGGCCGACACACCGAAGCTGAGCCCGCTGGGGCGTACGTAGAGCACGTCCGGATGGGTGCCGGTCAGGACCTGGTGACAGGAGTCGCAGTGGCCGCAGCCGCCCTCACGGCATTGCAGGGCCGCGGCGAAGGCACGCGCGGCCTCCTCGCGGCCCGAGCCGGGTGGGCCGGTGAACAGCCACGCGTGGGTCATGCCGGCGCCCCGTCCCCCGGAGAGGAGGTCGGCGGCGCCCTGGACCGCGCGCCCCAGTTGGGCGGCGGCCACCTGTTGGCCGACGAGGTCGTCGAAGACCGTCACGCGCTTCCCCTATCCACGACTCACTGATCCGGTCTCCAGGATAGGAGCCGGCACCGACGCCCGGACCGTTTTCCACAGGCCCTCCTTCTCGGATCCGAGGGGGACCCACGCCCTCCCAGGGAACCCGACGCGACCCTTCCCTTCCGGTTGCCATCGGGGCCGGACCAGGTCAGAAGGGGTTTCGGGGTGAACCTCGACCGGGGGTGACGGATCTCTCTTTGGAGAGGGCGGCCGCGACGGGGGCGCCGCCCGAACCACAGAAGGAGTACACATGTCGAAGGCACGAGGGATCACGATGCTGTTCGCGTCGGGGGCCATGGTCGCCGGGTTCGGCCTCGCGGGGGCGCCGGCCGCGCTGGCGGACGGACCGAACACGCCGCCCGAGGTGGTCGCCGCGATCGAGGCCGCCGCGTGGCCCGAACTGGAGGAGGGCCAGGAGACCTGGGAGGTCGCGGTCGTCAAGTTCCTGCTGGTGGAGTACGGCTACCTCGACGTCACCGAGGCCACGGAGGTGTTCGACGAGCGGCTGACCGAGGCCGTGACGGACTATCAGGGGGACAAGGGCCTCGACGCGAACGGGGTCGTCGACGAGCCGACCTGGGAGGCCCTGACCGAGGACCTGGGCATCGTCCGCCAAGGCGCCGAGGGCAACCGGGTGAAGGCCGTGCAGTACGCGCTGGTCTCCGGCCACGGCTACGACCTGGACATGGACGGTCTGTTCGGCGGGGCCACGCGTGCGGCGGTGGTCGACTTCCAGACCGGGGCGGAGATCGACGCCGACGGTGAGGTCGGTCCGATCACCTTCCAGGCCCTGCTGACCCCCGAAGAGGTCTCCGTCGACTGATCCCCGACCGAGGACACCGTGTCCCGGTCCTCGGATGGGTCCTCGACCGGGACACGACCACACCCTCACGGAAGAGCGTAGGGGCCTCCCACCGGATCGGCGGATCCGATGGGAGGCCCCTACGCGTGAAGCCCTCTGTCCCCGGCGCTACTCCGGTCTGATCACCGGGATCATGCCGGTGACGGCCTCGGATTCGGCGTCGATGGGGTCGGGCAGCAGCGGGCGCACCCGACGCTGGATCTCACGGGCGATCCGCTCCCGGCTCTCGCTCGCGTCCAGGACCAGGTAGCGGTCCGGTTCGGCTTCGGCCAGGGCGCGGAAGCCCTTCCGAACGCGCTCGTGGAACTCGGCCGACTCCGACTCGATCCGGTCGGCGGGGCCACCCAGCCGCGCGAGCCCCTCCTGGGGACGCACGTCCAGCAGCACCGTCAGGGTCGGCACCAGCCCCTGGGTGGCCCAGTCGCTGATCTCCTGGATCTCGGAGACCGCCAGGTCGCGCCCGGCTCCCTGATAGGCCAGCAACGAGTCGACGTAGCGGTCGCTGATCACCACGGCGCCGCGGCGCAACGCCGGCAGGATCTCCTGCTGCACGTGGTCGGCCTTGTCCGCCGCGTACAGAAGCACCTCGGCACGGTCGGTGATGTGCGAGTTCTCCCGGTCCAGCAGGAGGCCGCGCAGTCGCATGCCCAGTTTGGTGGCGCCCGGCTGGCGGGTGCCCACCACCTCGAATCCCTGGTCGCGCAGCCACACGGTCAGGTCACGGACCTGGGTGGACTTGCCGGCGCCCTCTCCTCCCTCCAGGACGATGAAGGCCCCGGCGACGGAGGCCTCCTCGGCCTCCTCGGTACGCGGACTGACCCCGCGCAGGGCGGCGAACAGCTCCGGGATCAGACCCGGGCCCGCGTCGGGGTCCTCGGCGTTGGCCTGGTGGTAGGTGACGAAGCCGAGCGCGAGGGCGATGAGACCACCCACGAGGAGGACCAGTCCACTGCCGTACAGGGAGTAGGTGAGGGGCCCGCCGAGCGGGAACTCGTGGTCCCCGGCGAATCCGGCCGCGATCGGGGCGAGGACGGCGGCGGCGAGCAGCGCGACCCGTCCGGTGGCGTGAAGGAGGGCGAACGCGCTCTCGCGTCGGTCCTCCTCGACCTCGACGTTGATCAGCCAGGTGCCGGTGGCCCAGGCCAGGCCCGCGCCCAGACCGAACACGAACGCGAGGACGGCCGACAGGACCATGTCCGTGACGGCGCCGGCGATGAGCAGTGCCAGAGCGGCCAGTACCACGGACAGTCCGAGGAAGCGGCGACGGCTGAACTGCTTGAGCACGCGCGGCGCGGAGACCACGCCCAGACCCAGACCCAGGAAGAGCGCGGCCACCAGGACGCCGAAGCCGGCGTTGCCCGCTCCGAGGTTCTCCACGTGCGGTCGACCCAGGCCGATGACCAGACCACCCGCGGCGGCGGTGGCGGCGAGCCCGAAGAGCACGCCTCGGATGAGCGGACCGGCGCCCACCGCCCGACGCCCGTTGCCGAGCGCACTCATCAGCGCCGCGTCCCGGTTGGGGCTCAGCGACGTCTTGGACACGGTGTGCTTGGGCAGCGGCAGCCCGGCCACCACGATCGCGGCGACGAAGAAGGTGAGGGCGTTGATGTAGAGGGCGACGTCCGCGGCGGGGTCGGCCATGGACGGCACCAACGCGCCCAAGAGGTTGCCCACCGAGGCCAGGGCCGCGAAGAGCAGGGCCGCGACGGGCGCGGCTCCGTAGGTGGCCAACAGGGTCAGGCGGCCGGCCTGGCCCAGCATGCGTTTGGGAACGAGAACGGCGATGGTGGCGTCCCGCGCGGGGGTCCAGAACAGGGCCACGATCTCCGCCAGCAGCCCCGCGATCAGCAGCCACTGCAACGCGAACCCGGGGACCGACAGGCCCATGACCGGGATGGACGCGTACAGAAGGCCGCGCAGGACGTCGCCGCCGACCATCGTCCATCGACGGTCGAGACGGTCGGCCACGAGCCCCGCCAGGGGGCTGAGCAGGACCGCGGGGGCCAGCTTGATGGCGACGACCCCGGCGATGGCGAGGTACTGAACGAGTGTGGAGCCGTCGGCGGTGAAGATGGCCGCGAGGGACACCAGTGCCAGAAGGCTCAGCCAGTCACCCAGGCTGGAAAGGGAAAGTGAGACCCACAACCTTCGGAAGGGTGTGATCGCGAGGACGTTCTGCGCCTCGGCCGGCGCTCCCAGGGGTGCAGATCTGCTCATAGCGCTCAAGATTATCGATGAGGGGGATCGGTACTGACAGGCGTCCATCGCCTGTCCGGGATTCGGGGATGCCTCCGGGGCTCACACACGATTCCGCGCCCTCATCAGCCCGACACAGCGTAGTACGGAAGATCATTCCCCGACAGGGGATGAGGTCCCGTCTCCGTTACGAAACAGCGGAAACCGCCCATCCGAACTCCTCTCATGAGAGATACCCGGGTGGGCGGTCACCAAGACGCACAGGACGTCACTCCGTGGCGGTGCTCTTCGGCTCGCCGGTCTTCTTGGCGGCGGGCTTGCGCGTCGCCGCCTTCTTGGTGGTGGTCGTGGTCGTCTTCTTCGCGGTCGTCTTCTTGGCCGGGGCCTTCTTCTTGGCGGGCGCCTTCTTGGCCGGAGCCTTGGCCCGACGCTCGGCCAGGAGTTCGGCGGCGCGCTCGTCGGTGATCGACGCGACCTCGTCGTCCTTGCGCAGGGAGGCGTTGACCTCCCCGTCGGTGACGTAGGGGCCGAAGCGACCGTCCTTGATCACCATCTTGGCGCCGCTCTCCGGGTCCTCACCGAGCTCGCGCAGCGGCGGAGCGGCGGCACGACGACCACGCTGCTTGGGCTGCGCGAAGATCGCCTTGGCCTCTTCGAGGGTGATCGTGAACATCTGCTCCTCGTTTTCGAGGGAGCGGCTGTCGGTGCCCTTCTTCAGGTACGGGCCGAACCGGCCGTTCTGCGCGGTGACGTCCTCACCGTCGAGCTCCCCCACCACGCGGGGCAGGGACAGCAGACGGAGCGCGTCCTCCAGGGTGACCGTGTCCAGGTCCATGCTCTTGAGCAGCGAACCGGTGCGCGGCTTGACCTTCGCCTTGGCCTTGCCCTTGGGCTTGGTCTCGCCCTCGGCCTCCTCCGGCTCCGGGATGACCTCGGTCACGTAGGGGCCGTATCGACCGGACCTGGCGAGGATGGTGCGCCCGGTCTCGGGATCGACCCCGAGCTCACGGTCACCGCTGGGCTGGGCGAACAGCTCCTCGGCCTTGGCCGGGGTGAGCTCGTCCGGCGCCAGGTCCTCGGGCACGTTCACCCTGGTTCCGTCACGGTCCAGGTAGGGGCCGAATCGACCGACCCGGAGCACGATGTCGGTGCCGGGCAGCGGCAGCGAGCTGACCTCCTTGGGGTCGATCTCGGACAGGTGGTCACCGACCACCAGGTCCTTGAGACCCGTCTCCTGCCGCCCCTCGGGGGTCTGTCCACCGAAGTAGAAGCGCCGCAGCCACGGCAGGCTCTCGGTCTCGCCCCGGGCGATGTCGTCGAGGACGTCCTCCAGACGCGCGGTGAACTCGTAGTCCACCAGGTTTCCGAAGTGGCGTTCCAACAACTGCACCACGGCGAAGGCCAGGAAGGACGGCACCAGCGCCGTGCCCTTCTTGAACACGTAGCCGCGATCCTGGATGGTGCCGATGATGGCCGCGTAGGTGGAGGGGCGGCCGATCTCCCGCTCCTCCAGCTCCTTGACCAGGGTGGCCTCGGTGTAGCGCGCCGGCGGCCGGGTGCTGTGCCCCTCGGCCTCCAGGCTCTGCGCCTTGACCGGGTCCTCCTCGCTCAGGGCGGGCAGGCGGCGCTCACGGTCGTCCAGGTCGGCGGCCGGGTCGTCGGAACCCTCGACGTAGGCCTTGAGGAACCCGTGGAAGGTGATGACCTTGCCGCTCGCGCTGAACTCGGCGACCTCACCGTCGGAGGAGGTGCCCTCGATGCGGACGGTGACGGACTCGCCGACCGCGTCCTTCATCTGGGAGGCGACGGTGCGCTTCCAGATGAGCTCGTAGAGGCGAAACTCGGGGCCGGACAGGCCGGTCTCGGCGGGGACGCGGAAGGTTTCGCCCGCCGGACGGATGGCCTCGTGGGCCTCCTGGGCGTTCTTGACCTTCTTGGCGTACACACGCGGCTTGTCCGGCAGGTGGTCGCCGCCGTAGAGACGTCGTGCCTGATCACGGGCGGCCTTGACCGCGCTGTCCGACAGCGTGGTGCTGTCGGTACGCATGTAGGTGATGTGCCCGTGCTCGTACAGCCGCTGGGCGACCTGCATGGTCTGCTTCGCGGACAGGTTGAGCTTGCGGGAGGCCTCCTGCTGGAGGGTGGTGGTGCGGAACGGCGCGTACGGAGAGCGGCGATAGGGCTTGCGCTCCACGGAGGAGACCGCGAAGCCGGTTCCGGAGAGGCGTTCGGCCAGGCCCCGGGCAGCGGCCTCGTCGAGGTGGCGCACGTCCCGGTCGGAACGGATCGAACCCTGGGGGGTGAAGTCGCGACCGGCGGCCACGCGCTTGCCGTCGACCGACAAAAGCGTGGCGGGGAAGCTGGCGGGGGCGTCGGCGACCGCTCCGGCGGCGTCGAAGACCGCCTTGATGTCCCAGTACTCGGCGGAGGTGAAGGCCATCCGCTCGCGTTCGCGCTCGACCACCAGTCGGGTGGCCACGGACTGCACCCGGCCCGCCGAGAGCTTGGGCATGACCTTCTTCCACAGCACGGGTGAGACCTCGTAGCCGTAGAGACGGTCCAGGATGCGGCGCGTCTCCTGAGCGCTGACCAGACGGGTGTTGAGCTCGCGCGTGTTGTCCGCCGCGTGCTGGATGGCGTCCTTGGTGATCTCGTTGAAGACCATCCGACGGACGGGGATCTTGGGCTTGAGCTCCTCGCGCAGGTGCCAGGCGATGGCCTCGCCCTCGCGGTCCTCATCAGTGGCGAGCAGGAGTACGTCGGCCTCGGCCAGCAGCTCCTTGAGCTTCTTGACGTGGGCCTTCTTGTCGGTGTTGACGACGTAGAGCGGTTCGAAGTCGCCGTCGACGTCGACACCGAGCCGCGCCCAGGACTCCCCCTTGTACTTGGCGGGGATCTCCGCGGCCTTGGCCGGCATGTCACGGATGTGCCCGATGCTGGACTCCACGACGTAGCCGCGCCCCAGGTAACCGGCGATGGTCTTGGCCTTGGCCGGTGACTCGACGATGACCAGAGTGGTCCCCGTCCCCTGGCTTCCGTTGTCCTTCGAGCCGTTCTTGCCGGCGCTGCCCTTCGTGGCTGGCACGCTGTTTCCCCTACGTCTAGCCTTACGTTTTCTCTCGGCCGTGGTCCTTCGGCTCCCGTGGGAACCGACAGTAACCGAACTACAGGCACTCCCCCGTCGGTGAGCGGACCGGGTCGGCCGCACCCGAGTTCGCCTCGTCGTCGGTCACACGACCCCACACCCACCGGCACCCGCAGAATAAGCGCTCATCGGACCGGTACCGGCCCGTAACGTGTATTTGCGACCGTGGCAACCCTCTCCCCCGGCCTCTCGGTGGCTCTGACGAGCACCCCGAACACCCTAGGACAGTGACTTGCGTCACACTTATCGACTCCGGGGTGTTCTGCCCTCAAAATGCGACGAGTCCTCCCGGATATTCCCGGGAGGACTCGACTCGTGTTCTCGAACCGGTGGTCGCCACCTCCGCTCCCCCGCAGTCCACCGCGTTCCAAACGGAACGGGGGCGCGGAGGCGACTTCCTCCGACTCGTCGTGCGCGGCGCGCGTACGCCGCTCGCGGGAACGGTGTTCCCCGGCCATCGTCCGCCGTTCGCCTCGGGATGAGCGTGTCCACCGCAGTCCACCGCGTTCCAAACGGAACGGTGGGACGCACTCCCTCGGACGGACGGGTGTCCGTGTCCGGGTCACACCCCCGCGCGGGTCCGTCGACGGACCCGCTCAGGTACTACAGGCCGACGCCCGCGGCGCCCAGCAGGTCGCCCACCGGGTCGACCTCGGGCACCTCGGTGGCCTCGGGCAGCTCGGCCGAAGCCTGCTCCGCCACGGCCTGGTCCGCGGTCTCGCTCACGCTGTAGTCGACCGGCAGCATCTCGGAGACGGGGACCTCGGGCAGCTGGTCGACCCCCGGCACACTGTCCAACGCGGAGGCCTGGGCCTCGGTCTCGGCGCTCTGGTGCTCCACCACCTTGGAGTCGGCGTCGGTGGCGCTCGCACCGGCGATACCGGCCACGGCGCCCACGGCGTTGCCCGCGACGTTGACGGGGACGTCCGCGTCGGCGACGAGCTGGTTCCCGCCGGCCAACGAACCGTTGCCGGAGGTCGCGATGTCCTGCTCGACGTCCTTGACCACGGCGTCGCTGTCGGTGGTGGCCGCGCCGGCCACGCCGCCCACGGCACCGACCGCGTTGCCCGCGGCGTTCACGGGGACGTCCAGGTCCGCGACGAGCTGGTTGCCGCCCAGCGCGGAACCGTTGCCGGAGGTCGCGATCGACTGGTGCTCACGGACCGGGGCCGACTGACGCAGCACGCCGGCGTCCACACCGGAGGTGTCCGGCAGGATCTGGGCGTTCTCGACGGCCTCGTTGAGCAGGTCGGTGGCGGTGAACTGCCCGGCCTGGTGCTCGACCGGCGCGCTCTGGTGGTCGCGCACGATCGCGTCGGCGTCGGTGGCCGCCGCGCCCGCGACGCCGCCCACGGCACCGATCGCGTTGCCGGACACGTTCACCGGAACGTCGAGGTCGCCGACCAGCTGGTTGCCGCCGAGCAGGGAGCCGTTGCCGGAGGTCGCGATGTCCTCGCCACCGTGTCCGTGGCCGTGGCCGTGGCCGTGGCCGGACTCGTGCAGGACCTTGGAGTCACTGCCGGTGCTGGAGGCACCCGCGACGCCGCCGACCGCGCTGATCGCGTTGCCCGTGACGTTCACCGGGACGTCGCCGTCGACCACGAGCTGGTTGCCGCCCAGCAGCGAACCGTTGCCCGAGGTGTGCACCTCGTTGTGCTGGTGGTCGATCACCTTGGCGTCGGAACCGGTGCTGGAGGCACCCGCGACGCCGGCGACCGCACCGATGGCGTTGCCGGTCACGTTGACGGGGACGTCGCCGTTGACGACCGCCTGGTTGCCGCCCAGCAGCGAACCGTTGCCGCTGGTGGCCGCGTCGCTGTCGGCGAGCGCCACGCCGCTGCCCAGGGCGACGAAGCCCGCGGCCAGAAGCACGGTCTTCGCGGAGGTGCTGGCCCACTTACGCATGTGGGAAGTCCTTTCGAGAGAACGAGTAGTAGAGAAGGTGTCGTGCATGGGGCCACAGGCCGTTCCACACCCCTGGGTGGGATGTGGGCCTTCGACCAAGGCCGGGGATCATCCGGTCGGCTCCGCACCTGGGCGGTGCGTCTTCGCCGGTCTGTTGGGTACGGTCGCGTCGCGTCCTCGCTGGCTGCGTACGGACGCCCGCACCCCGTCGATCAGCTCCCGCTCTGGTTGAGCGGCGGCTGACGTGAACCCCGAGCACAAGGCCTTGGCCGGTGCTGCGGGACTCGCGTCAACCCCCGGACCCGAGGGCCCGGGAGTCCGATCAGGCCCGGGCCTTGTGGCGCCGGCCGTAGAAGATGAAGCCGACACCCGCGGCGATGGCGAGGACCGCGGCGGCGACCAGGCCGGTCAGCGCGCTCTGGTCGGCACCGGTGACCGCGAGGCGGGACTCGTCCGCGGGGGGAGCCGAGGGGCCCTGGTCCGCGGTCTCCGCGTTCGGAACGGAGCCCTCGTCGGCGAGGTCCTCCGGGTCCTCCTCGACCTGCTCCTCACGCTCTTCCTCGGGGGTCTCCTCCGGCTCCGGCTCCTCCTCGGAGATCTCTTCTTCCCGCGGGGGTTCTTCCTCGGGGGTCTCCTCCGGCTCGGGCTCCTCCGGGTCGTAGCCCTCGTAACCGTCGTCCGGTCGCTCCGGCTCGGTCACCTCGGCCTCACCGTCGGTGCACTCGGCACCGGCCACGCCGAGAACCGCGACGGCGTTGCCGCAGACGTTGACGGGAGCGTCGACGTCTGCCTCGATCTGGTTGCCGCCACCGATGGAACCGTTACCGCTGGTGGTGGTGTCGGCGTAGGCGGTCCCGTAGGCGGTGGTGGCGAGGAGGCCTGCGGCGATGAGGGCCGCGACACGGGTGTGGGTTGATCGGGTCATCGGGTGTCATGTCCTTTGGTCGACGAGAGTCGGATCTGCCACTCATGGACCACGGACGGTCACCCGGCGTGAAGCGCCTGGGGTGAGACGCACACCCACCTCGGAAACGATGGGGTGCTCGTGCGCGAAGGCGCACCGACCGGCCGCGATCCCTGCGGGAAGCGGCTAGTCAGGCGAGAAGGAAGGGTCGTCCGCGGCGTCGCGCACGACCAGGGTGGGGTCGCCGGGAAGGGCGACCCGCTGGGCCCGGAGCTCCATGTGGCCGGACCGGTTCATGAGGAAGCCGGCGGCACCGGGAGCGGGGAAGGACGGGGCCGACGCACCGGTGGCGTCGGGTCCGACCTGGTGGTGGGAGCCACCGCCGATGAGACGGATGCGCTCGGCGTCGTCGTCCTGAGCGGTCTGCGCCGTGGCGGCCTGAGCGGCCTCCTCGGCCATGCGCAGACCGGTCTCGGTGACGTGGACGGGCACGCCATGGTCGGCGTGCGGTCCCATGCGCGCGGGCTCTTCGTCCGCTTCCTCGTCCTCTTCGTCCTCGTCCTTGGGACGGTCGACGGAAGAGGAGGAGATGGGGTCGTCGGCACCGAGGAGCGGCAGGCCCAAGGGGCCGCCGGGTTCGGTGACGGAGTCGATCCCGTGGTGGCCGACGGATTCGTTCAGTCCTGCGGTGACGCCGTCGACGAGGTCGCCCTCGCGCAGCGACTCGTCGGTGGCCCGAACCATGTCCTTGCCGGTTCGGGCGACCCCTCCGACCAGGTCGGAGGCCCCGCGAGCGGTTCCGTCGACGGTCCGCGCGGTGTCGTCGACCGCGGTCTCGGCGATGGAACCGACCCGGCTCTCCTGCAGGGCACCGGAGACACCGGTGTCCTCCAGCGCGGTGGCGGGAAGCGAGGTCGCCTGCGGGACGACCCTTTCGGTGACGGCCTCGGTGGAGGCGGTGGCGTGGGCCGCGGTTTCGGAGATCCGGGCCTGCCGGATCTCCTCGGTCGCGGCCTGACCGGTGCGTTCGGCGGCGTCGTCGACACCGAGCACGCTGTCGACGAGGCCACCGGATTCGGCGCCGGTGTCGCTGTACGCGACCCCGACACCGCCGGCGATCCACGCGACCGCGACGATTCCGGACAGGAGCAGCAGTCGGGCGTAGACACCACGGGTGTTGCGAGCAGCGCGACTGGAGGACACCAGCCACTCCCGGCTCGCGAGCACCATGGATGCCCCCTTGTCTCGACTACTACTGGACGGTCCCGCGCGGCGTTGTCGCCCACGGTCGGTCGTCGGCCCCCGAAAAGACGGAGTCACCTTCGAACTGAAAGCAACCGTAGCATCACACCGAGTGACCACAACCGGAAAAACGAACCGCACCGAGAAATTCTCGGTGCGGTTCGTCCAGGTTCAGGAGCGGTCGTCCCGAATAATTCCGGTCAGCTCATGTCGATGAATCGGTCCAACACACGGACTCCGAATTGGAGACCGTCCACGGGGACACGTTCGTCCACCCCGTGGAACATGCCGGCGAAGTCCAACTCCGGCGGCAGCTTCAGCGGGGAGAACCCGAAGTTGCGGATACCCAGCCGCGAGAAGCTCTTGGCGTCGGTACCGCCCGAGAGGCAGTACGGGACGGCCTTGGCGCCCGGGTCCTCCGCCAGCAACGACTCCGACATCGCGGTGACCAGGCCACCGTCGAAGGAGGTCTCCACCGCGGGAAGGTGGTGGATGAACTCACGGCTCACCTTCGGACCGAGCAGTTCGTCGATCTTGGCGAAGTACTCCTCCTCGGTCCCCGGCAGGAAACGACCGTCCACCTGGGCGGTGGCCTCACCCGGGATCACGTTGGCCTTGTAGCCACCGCCCAGCACCGTCGGGTTCAGGGTGTTGCGCAGCGTGGCACCGATCATCTTCGCGATCGGACCCAGCCGCGCCACCGTGGCGTCCACGTCCTTCTCCTCGAAGGGGATCCCGAACTCCTCGCAGATCTCCTCCAGGAAGGTCCGGACCGTGGGTGTGAGCTGCACGGGGAACCGGTGCTCACCGAGCCTGGCGACCGCGGCGGCCAGTTCGGTGACGGCGTTGTCGTCGTTGGTCATCGACCCGTGGCCCGCGGTGCCGCGCGCGGTGAGCTTCATCCACGCGATGCCCTTCTCCGCGGTCTCCACCAGGTACACGCGCCGGTTCTCGTTGACCGTGAACGAGAACCCGCCGACCTCGCTGATCGCGGAGTCGCAGTCCGCGAACAGCTCGGGGTGCTCGTCCACCAGGTACTGGGCGCCCCAGGTACCGCCGGCCTCCTCGTCGGCGACGAAGGCCAGGACGATGTCGCGCGGAGGACGTCGCCCCTCACGCAGTCGCTGCCGCAGCGTGGCCAGCACCATCGCGTTCATGTTCTTCATGTCGACCGCGCCACGGCCCCAGACACAACCGTCGGCGACCTCGGCGGCGAACGGATGATGCGTCCAGTCCTCCGCGGCCGCGGGCACCACGTCGAGGTGTCCGTGGATGAGCAGAGGGGGACGACCGGAATCCTCACCCGTGATCCGCGCCACCACGTTGCTGCGCCCGGGGTGCTTCTCGTAGATCTCGGACTCCACCCCGACCTCGTCGAGACGGCCCATGACATACTCCGCGGCCTTGCGCTCACCGGGGCCGGAATGGTCGCCATAGTTGGAGGTGTCGAACTCGATGAGCTCTCGGCACAGGTCGACGACCTCGACCTCCGCCGCGCTCGGATCACTGTCTTGCGCCATCTGGCTCTCCCGTCTGCCGGCCGCACCTTTCGCCCTAGACCTTGTCACGCTCTCCTCTCGTCTGGAAGCCGGTCACCCCCACCGAAAAACTGGTTCGGGGCCCCTCAGACCTTTGCTATGGTTGAACCTGTTCGGCGCTACGGCGCCAGACACCCACGTCCGGGTGGCGGAATAGGTAGACGCGCTAGCTTGAGGTGCTAGTGGCCGTTAAGGCTGTGGGGGTTCAAGTCCCCCCTCGGACACAATCGAAGGCCCCGCTCAGCGGGGCCTTTCTTGTTGGCCCGGGTTGCGACCGGACCGTCGAGCCACACGGTGCGGGGGCGGCCCTCAACGTGGACGGCTCACGAGGAGCCTTGAGACCCCTTCGGGCCCCGATCGTTCGTGTACGGCAGCGGACTTCGACAAGGACGCCGACTTTGGTCGAGTGTCCCCGAACCCTTCGACCGATATGCGGCAACGGACGGCTTCACTAGCGTCGAACCCATGTTCAGACCCATGTTCGGGTCCCGTCAGCCTGCGGGCGGGTCGGCCGCACCGACGCCGAACGCGGAACGCTTGTTGGCGCCGGATCTGGCGCGGGGATTGATGCTGCTACTCATCGCCCTCGCCCACTCCCGGATGCTGCACGCGGGGGGCCTCTCGATGGCCGCGCCCTCTGGCGGTGGCCCGCTCGACGTCGCCGTCCAGTGGCTGCTGACGTCCGTCGTCGACGGGCGGGCCGCTCCCTTGTTCGGGCTCCTCTTCGGGTACGGCCTCGTGCAGATGACCCGGCGCCGCTCCGGACCCGGCGGGGACTCGGCACAGGCGCGGAGACTGATACGTCGACGCGGTGCCTGGATGATCGTGTTCGGTGTGGCCCACGTCGTCCTGCTCTACAGCGGGGACGTCATCGGTGCCTACGGTGTGTTCGCCCTGATGTTCGCCGGGGCGGTGTCCTGGTCCGATCGTCGGCTGTGGACGATCGCCGCGCTCACCCTCGTGCTCGGCGCCGCGGCCTCCGCCGCACTTCAAGTAGTCGCCGGAGCCGACACGCCACTGCCTGTGGGACCCACCCTCGTGGACAGCGCGATGCTACGGGCCAGTGCGCTCCCGGTGGTGCCGATCGCCGGACTGGCCGTAATGCCTTCGGTCCTGATCGGTGTCTGGGCCGGCCGGATGCGTGTGCTGGAGCAGCCCGACCGCTACAGGCCGCTCCTGCGCGGTGTGGTGCTGATCGGATTCCCTGTCGCCGTGCTGGGAGCACAGCCGGTCGCCCTGCGGGCCGTGGGCGTGTGGACACCGGATACCCCTGAGGTCGGCGTCGTCGCCTCGGCGGTGTTCGGAGCGACCGGCGTCGCCGGTGGGCTCGCCTTCGCGGCGGCCATCGCGCTCGTCGCGGTCCGCGTCAACGACCGGCGCGGCCGGGTGACGAACGCGCTGGTGGCGTGCGGCCGACGGTCGATGACCTTCTACATCGCCCAGTCGCCGGTGTGGTTGGTGGCCACCGAACCATCGCTGCTCGACCTGGGCGGCGGTCTGGGCGCCGCAGCGGCCGCCGGGGTCGCCGTCGCCACGTGGGTGGTCACCGTCGTCATCGCCGACGTCCTGCGCCGCACGGGGCGGCGTGGGCCGGCCGAAACCCTCTTGCGGCACCTGACCTACCGCCCTGGGCCGGGACATCCCCGACCCGCACCGCCATAGACCGAAGAGCTCGGCGCGGGCTCGTGGGCGAGTGGCAAAAGCGTGAAACCGACAACAGATGAGGGCGAACATGGAACGAAGGCGTAGAGCAGGCCGGAGTTGGACCGTGATGGCGCTGATCGGCCTCGCCGGGCCGCTGGTCGCGGCACCGGCCATGGCGGACGACAGGGGCGAGGAACCACAGGCACAGGTGGAGTGGGGCGCCTGCCCCGAGGATGTGGCGGCCGAGGCGCCCCGGATCGAATGCGGCCTGGTACCGGTGCCGCTGGACTACGCCGACCCCGAGGGCCCCGAGATCGAGATCATGGTGTCCCGGCTGGCCGGCCGGGACCCGGACCAAAGACGTGGCGTGCTGCTGTTCAACCCGGGCGGCCCGGGCGGATCCGGGCTGGCGTTTCCGGCGGACCTGGTCTCTCGGGGCCTGCCCGCCGAGGTCTCGGACAGCTACGACCTGATCGGCATGGACACCCGCGGAATCGGGTACTCCGCTCCGGTGCACTGCGGCATCGGCGTCGACCAGGACTACCGGGGCGCCGTCCCGCCGTACGCGGTCGACGAGGCGGCGGTCGCCGAGCAGGCCGGTCACGCGGAGATGATCGCCGACCAGTGCGCGGACAACGACACCGACGGACGGTTGCGCCACGTGACGACGGCGAACACGGCCCGTGACCTGGACCGGATCCGGGAGGCGCTCGGCGAGCGGAAGGCCAGCTTCTACGGCGCCTCCTACGGCTCGGCGCTGGGCGCGGCCTACGCCTCGATGTTCCCCGAAGGCTCCGACCGGATCGTGCTCGACAGCAACATCGGTGACACCCACCTCGACCACGAGGGGATGCGCAGGTACGGCCTGGGCGTCGAAGAGACCTTCCCGGACTTCGCGCGATGGGTCGCCGAACGCCACGATGAGTACGGCTTGGGCGACTCATCGGAGGAGGTGCGCCGAACCTACTTCGAGCTCGCCGAGCGACTCGACGAGAACCCGGTGGACACGGACGAGGGCCACATGGACGGCGGCCTCTTCCGGCTGGCCACCTTCGGGTTCCTCTACCACGATTCGACGTACCCCCGACTGGCGGAGTTGTGGCAGGAGGTGCTCGGCTCCGACACGGCGGCCGGGGAGGCGTCGGACGGGATCGCACCCCTTGTGGTGTCGGCCCCCGGCGCCCAGCCGACGATGGGTGCCGAGCCGTCGCCCTTCGACAACAACTGGTCGGTTTTCCTCGCCGTGACCTGCAACGACGTGGAATGGCCCGAGGACGTCGGCACCTATCAGCGTAGCGTCGCCCAGGATCGGGAGAGGTACCCGCTGTTCGGCGCCGCCAGTGCCAACATCATGCCCTGCGCCTATTGGTCGCACGAACCGGCCGAGCCGCCGGTGGAGGTCCTTGACGAGGGGCCGAGCAATGTCCTGATCGTGCAGAACCAGCGCGACCCGGTCACGCCGCACCGGGGCGGGGAGATGCTCAACGAGAAGTTCGGGCAGCGGTCCCGGCTGGTGAGCGTCGACGGCAGCGGACACGGCGTCTACGTCAACGGCGACAACGCCTGCGCGCAAGACACGACCACGGACTTCCTGGTCGAGGGCGACCTGCCGACCCAGGACACGCTCTGCCCGACCTGAGTCATCCCTGATTCGTGACTCGGCGGCGATGGTCGGCCGGCGGGGCCGGCGGGAGGAATCCATCGCAGGTCACCACCCGTCCAGCGACAGATCCGCACTCAGAACCAGCGGGCTCGGGTCCTGTAGGGGATGGTTCGAGTCCCCCTCGGACACGAAGGAAATCCCTGGTCACAGGGGAGGAGCGGTTCGGGTTCGTGCCCGGCCACGGCTTGGACCATGGCCCCAGGGTCGCCCACGAACACGAACCCTCCCCTTCCTTTCCCCCGGTCAGCGTGTCCTCAGCAGTGTGGTCAGGCGGGCCGCCGACGTACCGAGGCCGGTCGGTGCCCATGCGTGGTCGAGCGGCACGTGGTCGCGCACGTTCTTCGGGGTGCGCAGTCGACGCTGCTCCGCCTCGGTGTAACGGACACACCTGCGGTGCCACTCCAAGATCCCCGACATCCACTCCTTCATGTTCTCGGTGTCGCGCAGCAGTGCTCGGGAGGTCGCCTCGTCAAGGTCGAGGTCGGCCAACAGCTTCGGCAGGTCGTTGGCGAGGATGTGCTCGAACTGCTCCATGCGGGCCCGCATCAGGTCCGCCACGATGTCGCGGGCCGTGTGGAGGTCCACGTCGAAGAAGTGCTCCACGATGAGGACGAGGTTGTGCACCTCCCCCTCGAACTCGATCTCCTTCTGGTACGAGAACAGGTCGTTGGTGAAACAGGCGTAGTCCTGGGCGGCGGTCTCCAGCTCGCGTATGGTCCGGTTCTGGAACAGTGCCGGGTCCACATCGGGGAAGCTCGCCAGTTTGGCCAGGCTACGCGTCATGTCCGAACCGAACGTGCTCCGACGCATCTCCAGGTAGTCGACCGGGTCGGGCACCCGGTGGTAGGCCTGGTTCTCCAGTTCCCACACCCAGCTGGAGGTCATGTCCTCCACCGCCCGGCGGAACGTCGCCCGGGCCGCCGGGCGCATGGGACCCGCCGTGCGCCGCCACAGGTCGGCCAGCCCGCGTTCGATCTGATTGACGGGCGTCGGGGTGGCCCCCAGGTCCAGCGGCATGAACGACGACAGCCGTTCGTTGCACACCTTGGCCGCCGGCAGGTCGCGCGCCGCCCCGAACACCACGGGGAAGTAGTCGTCACCGTAGGTGCCCCAGGCCAACCAGTCCGAGGACAGGCAGAGCTGGTCGAACTCCGCGTCGGCGTGGATCATCGCGGCGCAGTGGGCCAGGTCCAGACCTATGAACTGCCGTTCGTCCCACACCCCGCCGATCTCCACACCCGGCACCGAGTCGAACAGGCCCATCCGCCGTGCCCAACCGACCGCGTAACTCCGGGCGTCGTCGATCCGCGAGTTGGTGCGGATGGGGTACGGCATGTACAGGTCGGGCTCCGCCAACTCCCCTACCGGACGGAACGCCTGGTGGGAGTGTTGCCGAGCACGGTGCCGCACCCCTGGAAGCAGCGATGTGAACACCGGTCGCGCCGCCGACGTGCCCAAGCCGGTGGGGCCCTTGAGTTCCCCGGCCGGTCGGGCGGCCAGGCCCTCGTTCATGTACCGGTTGGAACGCGCGTGCCACTCGTGACCGCCGGCCTGCCAGTCCTGGAGACCCTTGACGTAGGCGGCCACCCCGGCCTGCGCGTGCCGGGGTACCGCGTGTTCGGTGAGCAACTCGGGCACCTCGCCCAACGCGGTGTCCTCGAACTGGATGAGCCGTGCGGTGAGCAGGTCGTTGACCAGCACCGCCGCCTCCTGGGTGGAGTGGCCGAAGAACCGTTCGAACACGAGCACCGCGTTGGAGTTCTCGCCCTCCTCCTGAACCTCGCGCTGGTAGGAGAAAAGGTCGTTGCGCAGGTGCACCGCGTCGGAGAAGGTATCGGACAGCACCCGCAGGGGGCGGGATTCGGCGACCGCATCAGGGAGTTCGG
>NZ_JBEYLC010000081.1:0-23375 GCF_040635885.1 Nocardiopsis sp. NPDC006832
GCGTCCCTGCCACCCCATAAGGGGTGTCTGGACGGAGGAGTCCACCCCAGCAGCCGGTTGGGCGCTACCTCCAAGCCCGGTCCTTCAGGGCCGGGCCAAGTTGACTCGAGCAGAGCGCGCAGGAAGCGGGGCTCCTGTTGGGTGAGCCAGTCGTTGCGTCGGTCCCAGCGGACCCAGCCGCCGAAGCGTTCCAGGTCGCGGATGAACAGGGGCTCTCCGCCCTCGACCATGGTGCGCACGAAGGTACGAGAGACCTCGTTGTAGAGGCGCACCGTGGCGGGGAGGATCTCTCGATCGCTGCGGGTCATGTCATAGGCGTCGGCCATCAAACGTAGTCGTCGCGCGACGTTGAGGCCTTGGAAGCCGCTGGTGGTGGCCGATTCGGGGTCCAGGGTCGGGCCGAGGTAGAAGGCCAGTGCGGCCAGGTCCCATACGGGGCGGCCCGGGGCGGCCAGGTCGAAGTCGATCAGTGCGGCGGCCCGGCCGTGGCGGAAGACGATGTTCTCCAGGCAGGGGTCGTTGTGGCACAGGAGGGTGCCTCCTTCGGGGTCGGAGAGCGCGGTGGGCCAGTCGACGTCCGGGTCGAGGGGGATCGTCGCGGCGGCGTCGTGGTAGCGGCGCAAGAGGGCGGCCACCTGGACCAGGGCCTCATCGCGCAGGGCCCACGCGGGGAAGGGCGGCAGGGCCACTTCTCCTTCTATGAAGGTGAGTTCCTCGCGCCCATCGTCGGGGCGCAGGGCCAGGGGCGCGGGGGCGCCCGTGAACCCGGCCTGGGCCAGGCGGGTCAGGAAGGTGTGCAGGGTGGGTGCGTGGTCGGGGGCGGTGCGCACCACGCGGTCACCGCGGCGGGTGACGGTGTTCATCATGCCGCCCTGGAGCGGGTGGTCCTGGTCACCGGGCATGGCGGGCTCTCCTTGGCGTGGGGCCGACTCACGGTGGGTACGCGGCCACCCGCGGTTCATCGCGGGGCCCGGGCACGGTCACGTTATCGGCTCTTCGCGGCGGTGTCCCGGCCTGCGAGGATGTGCGTGGGGCCCAAGTGAGTGGTGTGACGCATGGGGTGCTCAGGATGGGTATACCCAGGGATGTCGACCCCGGGCGGGGCACCGGATGAGGGTGTCGTGGCCGGCCCAGGGCGTGCCTGGAGGCCGGGCCGAAGGAGATGGTGCGTCCTTCGGAGCAGGCCAGAGGGGTATGTTCATATCAAGGTAATACACTGGAAGCATGGGGGGCGATTACCGCCTGTATGGGCCCTTTGAGGCGGTATCCCACCTAGGTTTCGATGGATGACAGAGGTTCCCGGTACAACGGCGTGCGGGGCGCCCGTTCCAATGTTGAGAAGGGAACGTACTCGCATGCCGTTTTCCCATGGTGCCCGGGAGGACCACCACCCGGGCGTCCGTAGTGCCTTCGAGCACGTGGCACGCCGCAACCCCGACGAGCCGGAGTTTCAGCAGGCGGTACTGGAGGTGCTGGAGTGTCTGTCCCCGGCGCTGTCCATGCACCCGCGCTACGCCACCGAGCGTGTCCTGGAGCGCCTGTGCGAGCCCGAACGTCAGATCATCTTCCGCGTACCCTGGCGCGATGACCAGGGCCGCATCCACGTCAACCGGGGTTTCCGGGTGGAGTTCAACAGCGCCCTTGGCCCCTACAAGGGCGGTCTGCGCTTCCACCCCAGCGTGAACCTGGGCGTGGTCAAGTTCCTGGGCTTCGAGCAGATCTTCAAGAACGCCCTGACCGGTATGGGCATCGGCGGCGGCAAGGGCGGCAGCGACTTCGACCCCAAGGGTCGCTCCGACAACGAGATCGAGCGGTTCTGCCAGTCGTTCATGACCGAACTGCACCGTCACCTGGGCGAGTACACCGACATCCCCGCCGGTGACATCGGCGTGGGCGCTCGTGAGATCGGCTACATGTTCGGACAGTACCGGCGGCTGAGCAACCGCTGGGAAGCCGGGGTCATCACCGGCAAGGGCATGGACTGGGGCGGCTCCGCCGTGCGTACCGAGGCCACGGGGTACGGGACGGTCATGTTCACCCAGCGCATGCTGGAGCGCAACGGGCGCGGGATGGACGGACTCAAGGTGGTGGTGTCCGGTTCGGGCAACGTCGCCATCTACGCCGTGGAAAAGGCCCAGCAGTTGGGCGCGACCGTGGTGGCCTGCTCGGACTCGGCCGGCTACGTGGTCGATGAGGCCGGGCTGGACCTTGATCTGCTCAAGCAGATCAAGGAGGTCGACCGTGAGCGCATCAGCGTCTACGCCGACCGTCGCCCGGGCGCCAAGTACGTGGAGGGCGGCAGTGTGTGGGACGTGCCCTGCCACGTGGCCCTTCCGTGCGCCACCCAGAACGAGTTGGACGCCACCGCCGCCAAGACGCTGGTGAACAACGGTGTGCTGGCGGTGTCGGAGGGCGCGAACATGCCCACCACGCCTGAGGCGGTGCAGGTCTTCCGTGAGGCGAAGGTGCTCTTCGCCCCGGGTAAGGCGGCCAACGCCGGTGGTGTGGCCACCAGTGTGCTGGAGATGCGTCAGAACGCGCGCCGCACCTCGTGGTCCTTCGACCACGCCGAGTCGGAGCTGGCCGAGACCATGGCCGGGATCCACGACCGGTGTGAGGAGGCGGCCGAGCGGCACGGCGCCAAGGGCGACTACGTGCTGGGCGCCAATCTGGCCGGGTTCGAGATGGTCGCCGACGCGATGCTGGCCCAGGGCCTCATCTAGCGTTCGGTTCGTCGTGAAAACCCCGTGGGCCCTGATGGGCCTGCGGGGCTTTTTGTCGATTTGTTCCGCTCTTGTTGAATCGCGGAAGGTTTCCCTTTTGCGGGAAACGGGTGTTTTTTGGGTGCGAAAAATCGATGGGGAGGAGTTTTTCAGAGAAAAGCCCCGCGCGCCTTGCGAGGGTGTGTCAAAGTTCTTCACGTCGAGGTCGGGCGAACTGGTGTTCGTGCGATCCTCTTCGGCTATCCGTACATGAGTTGGCACACCCGAAAAGAGTTCGGGGCCGCCCTGGTGTAAGCAGCACCGGTGGGCAGCCCCTGACCGATCCCTGCCACAACAGGGATGCGGCTCACCGACTCCTCAGACGCAGGAAGGCGGTGCGTGTTGAAGTCTAGCTTCTTCCGCCCCCACTCACAGGCGCTTACGCGAAACCTCTTCACCTTCGCTCCGGTCGGGGGTGGACGATGAAGGTCATACGCAGCAAAATCAGGTCGAATTACACCCTGGTTCCCAATGCGCTGATTCGGGACGAGCGCTTGAGCCCCCTGGCGCGCATGATGCTGATCGAAGCTTTGTCGAACACCGACGCCTTCAACTCCTCTTTGACCGCCGAGGGTCAGTGGCGCAAGGCCCGTCTGGCGCGGGGCGATCGGGCCCAGGGCCGCGAGGCTTACCTGAGGGCCTTCAACGAACTCGCCGATTACGCCTACCTGTTCCGAGAGAAGAAGCGTCGTGGCCGGCGTCTGTTCACGGAGGTGACCGCCTACGACACCCCACAGCTCGGACTTGAGGGTTTTGGACAGTCACACAAGCGACAGCCGGACAGTGGTGGGTCAACTACTAGAAGGGAACACCGGACAAGTAACAGGGGAGAAGGGGGTCCGTCCGGGTCTGAAACCTCTACCACCCCAGAGTCGCCCGAAAAGACCACCTCGCCCGAAAAACCCGAAAAGCGCAACGACGGGCTGTGGGATCTGTTGGCGCGTATCCCCGACCGGTCGCTGCTGCGCCCTCACGCGGACCGGTCGGCTCTGCAACGTAGGGCGGAGTGGCTACTGAAGGCCGGGCTGCCACTGGAGCAGGTGCGTGCGCTCTTGTCCGGGATAGGCGGCCTGGGTCGCCCCTTCGGAGCCCTGATGCGGCGCATGGGGAACCTGAGCAGCGCGCAGGCGTTCCTGGACGGGCATTTGGGGCGAGGAGTGCACCGGCCCTGGAACACGGGTGTGGACTGGGGCGTTGCGCCCGAGCCGTGGCCCGACTCCGACCAAGGCCAGGTCGACGGCGACCTGTTCGATCGGCCCCCGGAGTTCGTACTCGACGCACTGGGCAAGGCCGACAAAACCTGTCCCGAGCACCCGGGCGTGCGCAACCACCCCGGTGGGCGCTGCCTGCTGTGCCAGGGGCCCTGCCGCGACGTTCCAGGTGAGATCGTGCACCCCCAGGCGCCGCCTCGCAGCCAGGACTCCGCTGAGGGGCAGGGGGCGCTGAGGGGGTTGATCCCCGCGCCACGTTCGGGACAGGACCCTCTCCCACCGACGGCCGACCCCGACCAGGGGGAACTGGCCCCGGAGCTGTTGGAGCGAATCGGCGCCTCGATACGGCGCGGTGGGCGCTCCTTCGAGAAAGGGGGGCCCAGGGCCGCCCCGGGTACAGCGCCCGGACAAGGCCACGACGTGGCCCGGACGGGTGCGTCCCTGGCACGAGCGAGGCTGGCCCAAGGCCTGGGGATCGATCCGGGGGATCTGCCCGGTGTGCCCGCCCCGACCGGAGCGGGCACACCGGGGATGCTCACCAGCGCTCGTGAACCTGGGGGCGGATGAGCTCGTCGTAGACCTCGCGCACCCGCTGATGGGTCTTGGCGTCCAACGGCGGCAGTTGTGCGGCGGCGGCGTTACCGCGGGCCTGGTCGGCGTTGCGAGCCCCGGGGATCACGGTGCTCACCCCCTCCTGGTCCAGGATCCAGCGCAGCGCGAACCGGGCCATGGTGGTGCCTTCGGGCACCAGGGGGCGCAGGCGTTCCACGGCCGCCAGACCGGTGGCGAAGTCGACGCCGGCGAAGGTCTCGCCCTGGTCGAAGGCCTGGCCCTGACGGTTGAAGTTGCGGTGGTCGTCCTCCCCGAAGCTGGTGGTGGGGGTGTACCCGCCGGTGAGCAGGCCGCTGGCCAGCGGGACGCGGGCGATCACGCCCACCCCGGCGGCCTTGGCCGCGGGCAGGACCTTCTCCAACGGCTTGAGTCGGAAGGCGTTGAGGATGATCTGCACGCCGGCCACGTTGGGGCGGGCGATGGCGGCCAGGGCCTGCTCGCAGGTCTCCACCGACACCCCGTAGGCGCGCATGCGGCCCTCATCGACCATGGCGTCCAGGTCGTCGAAGACCGCGTCGGTGTCGATGACGGCGCTGGGCGGGCAGTGCAGTTGCACCAGGTCGATGGTGTCCACGCCCAGGTTGCGGCGTGAGTCGTCGTTCCAGGCGCGGAAGTTGCCGGGGTTGTAGTGGGCGGTCTCTTGGGCCATACGTCGGCCCATCTTGGTCGCCACGGTCAGATGGGGGTGGTCCTGAAGCAACCGGCCCACCAGGCGCTCGCTACGCCCATCGCCGTAGACGTCGGCGGTGTCGATGAAGGTGACACCCTCCCGCACGGCGGTTTCGAGGGCGTCCATGGCGTCGGTCTCGCTGACCTGCCCCCAGGCGTCGCCGATCTGCCAGGCTCCGAAACCCACGACGCCGACAGGGCCGAGGGGGCCGAGTTCTCTAGTGTCCATGAATGATGATCCTATTGGGCCTTCGGTAGCGCTCCCAGAGGACTTGGGGCCCTGGTGGACGGGTGGCCAAAACCTGTGGCCCGGATGAGCGGGGAGTCCTAGGGTCGTTGCCCATGACCGATCCACGTATCGACCCGCCCTTCATCGCCGACGAACGCCTCATGCTCGCCAACTGGCTGGACTGGCACCGCCAGACCCTGGAGGTCAAGTGCCAAGGTCTGAGCCGGGCGCAACTGCGCCAACGTTCGGTGCCTCCCTCGGACCTGTCCCTGCTGGGCCTGGTGCGGCACATGGCCTCGGTGGAGTGGGCCTGGTTCCGCTACACCCTGGAGGGCAGTGAGGTGCCCGACTCCATCAAGAGCGCTGATGACCCCCACGCCGACTTTTCCCAGGTGGAGACCGCCTCGGTGGAGGAGGCCTTCGCCCTGTGGCACGCCGAGATCGCCCACGCGCGCGAGGTCTCGGCGGCACTTCCGCTGGAGGCCATCGGTAAGCGGCAACGTCACGGCCAGGACTGTTCGCACCGGTGGGTGCTGGTGCACATGATCGAGGAGTACGCCCGCCACAACGGCCACGCCGACCTGCTGCGGGAGCGCATCGACGGGGCCACCGGCGAGTAGGGGCGTGATCAACCCGCCCGGACCTGGCGGGCGATCCGCGCCAGCTCGGTGGGGGTTGCGCCCATGATCTGCGCGGCGTGTTCGGTGACCGCTTCCACCGGCCAGTCCCACCAGCGGGCCTCCAACAGCAGGGCCACGTCCTGTTCATCAAAGCGCGAGCGTAGCTGTCGGGCAGGGTTGCCGCCCACCAGGGCGTAGGGTTCGACGTCCTTGACCACCACGCTGCGCGCGGCGACGATCGCGCCGTCGCCGATGCTCACTCCCGGCATGATGGTGGCGCCTCGGCCGATCCACACGTCGTTGCCGATGAGGGTGTCGGGCGGGGCCGGAATCGACAGGTAGGTCTCCAGGGTGCGCTCGCCCCACTCGCCGCCGAACATGGTGAACGGGTAGGTGGAGGGACCGATCGTGGGGTGGTTGCCGGCCGGCATCAGGAAGGTGACCTGCGGGGCGATGGCGCTGTAGCGGCCGATCACCAGACGTTGGGGGCCGTAGTTGTAGAGCACGCAGGCCTCCTCGAAGGGGACCCCGCTGCCCTGGTCGTCGTAGTAGGTGTACTCGCCCACCTCGATCAGCTCCGAGGTGACCTGGGCCCGTAGGAAGACCACGTTGGTCAGGTCGGGTCGGGTGGTGGGGTGGAGCCGGTTCGGGTCGGGAGCGGGCACGTGTGTCCTTTCGCGTGGGGTGGGCGCCCGGCTCATGTTGGCAGTCGCCGCCCCCTCTCGCACGCTTATTTCGTGGCGCCGGCCGGCGATTCGGGGGGATCGAAGCGGGGCTCTGACCTGTGGTCCGATCCAGGAGCCGGGTGGCCCCCTCACTCACCCGGCTCCGTCGAAGGCGTGATCGGGGTCGCCACAAGGGTTGCGTCGGGAGCGCGTCGGACCTTAGTGTTTCCTCAAAGGAAACTAGGTGAGTGGAGGACAACATGAATCAGATCGACCCGTCCGACGCCGAGCGAGACCTCCAGGAAGTCGACCAGGCGAAGCGGGAGGCCGCCGGCGCGCTGGTGCACAGGCGCGGGCCCTGGGCCGTGGCCGGCATCGCGGTGTTCGCCGCGTCGGCGCTCTTTTGGCTCATGAGCCCGCAGATGGGCACCTACCTCTCCTGGGGGCTGGTCGTGGTGGCCGTGCTGGCCGCCGTGCTCAACAGGTCCGCCCGATGGGGTTGGCTCACCGGCAATCGCGCACGACTGACCGGCGTGGCCGGCCGTCGACGCCGAACGTTGTCCCTCGTGGTCATGCTGGTGGTACTGGCGCTGTTCATTTCGATCAACATGGCCGTTTCGCACCTACTGGGTGAGACCTACCCGATCTCGGGGGCCGTGGTGGGTCTGGTGCTCGCCCTGGCGGGTCCGCCTTTCGCCAAGTGGTGGATGGCCAGGCCGGAAAACCGAGGTTAGGACCATGGAGATCGACCCGTTGCTGGCCGACGCCACACGGTTGAAGATCCTGGCGTTGCTCGCCTCCAGCGACTGGGCGGACTTCTCCTTCGTGCGCGAGGGGGCGGGGTTGTCCAAGTCGGCCCTGTCCAAGCAGATCGGGAAGCTGGAGACGCACGAATACGTAGAGGTGCACAAGGGCTATGTGGGCAAGTACCCGCGCACCAGTCTGCGACTGACCGACACCGGGCGTGCGGCCATCGAGAACCACCTCGCCGCACTGCGACGGATCGTCGACCAGAGTCGCGACCGCCCCTCCCGGTAGCGGACCCGCCGCACCAGGATCGGCTCAGGGCCGGTCTTGGTGCGGCGAGGTTCGCGTCCGGTGCGCACGGTCAGGGCAGGGCCTTGGACAGGTCCTTGACCACGACGCGTTCGGGGACCAGGCGCACCAGGCGGGCGTCGTCGGCGTAGTGGCGAAAGTCCGGGTGCCAGGTGGTCTCGTCCTCGCCCAGGTAGCGGCGGAGTTTACGTCGGGCCAGGGCCGGGTCGAAGGACACCACTTCGGCTCTGCCCCGCATGATCACCTGTAGGTATTCCTGGCGTCGCAGGTCGCAGGTGTCGATCACCACGGCGGTGCGTGGGTCGCGCTCCAGGTGTTGGGCCATGACCGCGTACTCACCGGTGATCCACCACAGCACCCCCTCCTCCCACAGGAACCAGACCGGTCTGACGGTGGGTGCGCCCGAGGCGTTGGTGGTGGCCACGCGGGCGACCAATGGCCGGGCGAGGAAGGCCTCGACGTCGAAGGGGTGGGGCGAGGGGGTGCCGGGAGTTTCGCTCACCTCCTCAGGCTAGGTTTTCGAGGCGGGCGGCGGAAGAGGGACGACACCGCCTGTGGACAACCCCTGCGGGCGCGGCGTGCCCGGATCACGCCCCAGGAGGTCGGACCGCATGGCACCGGCGCGGGTGAGCGGCGACCACACCCCTGCCTGTCTTCTCTGCCGGATCATGGCGGCCATCGAATTCAGCAATGCCGGCGGGCATTAATTTTTATCCGTAATTGCTCCAGTATGGTCTTTTAATTCCGGAATGTCATGCCGGCGGCGGCCTAATGTGGCCAAGGCATTTTCTTTTCAAGTTCGAGCCCCTCGCCTAATGTCATTGGAGGACGCCGCGAAGCGCGGCCGGGCCATTCCGGTCGTGGCAGCCATTGGCGTCTCCAGCCGAGAGAGGGAATCCATGTCTGCCAACAAGCGATTGTTCGCCACCGCCGCGATGGTGGCCGCCGTCGCCGTCGCCGGTGTGCTCGGCACCGCTCCGACTGCCTCGGCCGCGAGCATCCCCATGGTCGAGGCGCAGGCCACCTACATCTACCTCTACGAGCACGACGACTACAAGGGCGGGTCCTGGCGGACCTCCGGCAGTGACCGCAACCTGGCCGGCAACTGCTGGAGCGGGTCGGGTTGCCGTAGCGTCAATGACAACGCCAGTTCCATGAAGAACCAGAAGTCCAGCAACGCCTCCTTCTACGAGCACGCGGAATACAAGGGGGCGTCCTACTACGCCCAGAAGAACTCCTCCGACAAGGACCTGACCGACAACGGATTCGACAACAGGATCAGCTCGATCCGAGTCTGGTGATCGGCGTGCCGGGGAGGTCGAGCGCGGCCTCCCCGGCACCCTTCCGGTGGAGAATCAATGGAAGGAATAGGGCGTTTCATCCCGGATCTGAAGGACCGGGTTCCCATGCCCGAACAAACCGATGAACAGACTTCTTTCGGTGGCCGGGTCGCTGTGCGTTGCCCTGGGACTCACCGCCTGCGGCGTACAGGAGGGGGGAGGCGGGGAGCGCTACCTTCCCGCCGAGCAGAGGGTGCGGTCGCTGACCCTGCCCTTCGACGAGTACACGCTCTCCCCCTTCCAAATGCGAACGCTCGACTACGCCGAGGACCTGCTCGTGCGCGAGTGCATGCGAGGACACGGCATGGACTGGCAGGTGCTCCCCGTCCCCGAGGAGGAGGGAACCGACCCCGCGCACCGACGTCGATACGGCGTGATCGAGACCGAGGTGGCCCAACAGTACGGTTATGGCGCCCCGCCAGGGGCGGCGGACGAGGCCCTCGTGGAGGAGACGCGGGAGGACCGGCTCACCCTCCTGGCCACCGAGCACCGAGCGGCTCACGGGGGCGAGGGCGAAACCGGGTGCCTGGAAGAGGCGGCCGGGGACATCACGGCGGGTGTCCCCGACATGGACTACGACCTGTTGAACTCCTACATCCACGCGAGCTTCGAGACCTCCCAAAGCGCGCCCCCGGTGGTCGAGGTCTTCTCCGCCTGGAGCGCCTGCATGGCGGATCGGGGCTTGGACTATCCCACTCCGGCCGAGGCCTCGGCCGATGAGCGTTGGACGCAAGGGGAAGGCGATCCGTCACGGGAGGAGAAAGAGGTGGCGACGGCGGACGTGGCCTGCAAGGAGGACGCCTCGGTGGTCGAGGTCTGGCGCGAGGCGGAGGCGGCGACGCAGGAGGGCCTGATCGAGGAACACCCCCAGGATTTCGCGCTCTTCGCCCAGGTCAGGGACGTTCAAATACAGACGGCGCGAACGGTGCTCGAACGGTTCGGGTCTTAGGGGGCCCGGTAATTTTCGCGGAAAATCCAACGGTTGACGGCCCCGAGAGCACAGCGAGCGAAGCCACGAAGGCTCGGTGCGGCTTCGCTGTCAACCGTGGTGATCGTCCTACGGTGTGCGTATGCGTGAGGTCGAGCGTCCGATCCCTCGGGAGTACCTGTTCTTCACCCCCGCCATCCTGGGGCAGTAGACCAACGCCGAGGACAAGCAGCACGCCGAAGCGGCGGCGCGGGCATTCGTCGCGGACTACGGGACCAAGTGGCCCAAGGCGGCCGAGATGATCACCGACGACCTCGACGTCCTGCTGGCGTTCTACTACTACCCGGCCGACCACTGGATCCACCTGCGCACCACCAACCCGATCGAGTCGACCTTCGCTACCGTCCGGTTGCGGCAGCGGGTGACCAAAGGACCCGGCTCCCGTGCGGCCGGAGTGGCGAAGGCGTTCAAGCTGATCCAGTCCGCCCGGCATCGGTGGCGAGCGGTCAACGCACCCCACTTGGTCGCCCTCGTCCGCGCTGGCGCGACCTTCGAACGCGGCGTCCTGGTCGAGCGACCCGACGGGAACTCAGGAGGCGATCAGCACGTCGCATGACGCGCCGATCCCACAGGTGCGGCGGGAACCACGCTCCTCGCTCTGGGGCGTCTCAGCCTCGGCTGAATCCTACTGTAGCGTCGCTGAGATGGAGCGCTCCGAGATCTTCGACATTGCCCACCTGCGCCATCCGATCGCGGCGCCGGTGGCGCCCGAGCGGTTACGCGAACTGGTCGGCTGGCTGAGCCCAAGCGACGGTGCCCGCGCCGTTGACCTCGGGTGCGGCGAGGGCGAGTGGCTGCAAGAGCTGCTGCTCGCCCACCCCGGAATCACTGGCGTAGGGATCGACCACATGCTCCCAACCACTGTCGCGCGGCGTGCCAACGAGCGGAAACTGAGCGACCGGGTGCGCTGGATTGAGATGGATGCCGCCACCTGGAACGACGGGGTCTTCGACGTGGTGCTGTGCGTCGGTGCGAGCCACGCCTTCGGCCGGCTGGAGGACATGCTGGGCGCTGTCCGGCGGCACCTACGCCCCGGTGGCCAAGCGCTGATCGGCGACAGCATCTGGGAGGGCGCCCCGTCGGCTTCTGCGCTGGCAGCGCTTGAGGTTTCCGCCGACGCCTATCCCGACCTCGCCGGCCTCGTGCGAGCCATCCATGAGCACGGGTTGGAGCCGTCGTACGGGCACGTCAGCACGTTGGCCGAGTGGGACGACTACCAGTTCAGCTGGACCGGGTCGCTCGTCGACTGGGCCGTGCGGGAGGCCTCGACGATCGAGGATCGTGACCAGGCATTCGCCGCTGCACGTGAGAATCGCGACGCCTGGCTGAGCGGCGCCCGACGCGAGCTAGGGTTCGCCACCTTCGTCCTGCACGACGCCGCGGCCGCTGGCGCGCGCGACTGATCGGCGTTCACGTTGCTGCCAACGTTACGGCGGCCAGCTCGTCGAGTGATCCGATAAGAAGTCAGAAAGGCAAGTCGCACGACACGCCGATCCACAGGTCTAGACTATTCCTCGCTTCCTGCTGGCCCTGGTCGACCAGGTCAAACCTGAGGACTTCGACGCCGACGTGGCCACCGCGCTCAAGGGCACCGGCATCGAGGCGCGCAGGTCCCGAGAGCGGCGCGCCACGGTGATCAACCGGCCCACCAAACCGGCCGCGAGCAAGCTCATCGACCTGTTGAAGAACCGTCTGGCTCGCCCCCGGGCCGACCAGGACTGAACCCACCCCAGGGTGGTCGGAAAGGACATATGATGGCAGGTCACCGCCACGCACCCTGCTTCGCCAACGGCAAGTGGATCAAGACCGAAGACGAGTTCTGGGCCGCCTGGCCCGAAGGCGACGGGAACGAGAAGGCGTTCGAGGCGACCGGCTACAAGCAGTGGTTCCAGGTCGGTGACCCCGACGCGCTGGCACTGCCGTTGACGCTGACCGTCTACGCCCGGGCCGAGGGCACACCCCGGTACATGGTGTCCCTGGAAACGCACATGGACATGGACTGGGTCTACGCCCACGAGCTGCCCGACGTGATGGCGGTGCTGGGCCAGTGGATGCCCACCATCCAGGCGGCGGCGATCTCCGAGGTGGTGCGCCAGTTCAACGACCCCCACGGCCAGAACCGGGACGTGGTCGATCTACTCACCCAGCTCACGGGCAAGAGCTGACCCTCGTATCAAGCACTCTCGGTGACCAGACCTCCGGGCGGGAGGCCACACCCGCCCGGAGGTCGCCCCGGCCCACCGCCGTGGCGTTCGTGCAGGTCAGAAGGTAGACCAGTTCGGTGTTTGTGAGTGGTCTACCTTCTCCGTGTGGTTTGCCCCTTTATGTCGGTTTCTGGCTTCCGGTAATCCCCGGCTAGCGCTGGTGAGGACTCTTGGATAGATCGGGCGTCAACAGATGTGACAGTTGCCGGGACTCCCCGTTCCGTTCCTACTCGGACCCCAACTGCTCGAGGCCGCCGATGGACACCTCGTCGGGGAAGCGGGCGTAGCGAGCGATCTGCTCGTCGGAGAGGAACTCATGTCGCATGGGCCAGAACGTATGGCCCCCGAGATGCCCAGAATCGGCCCGTCACCGAACCGAAGCGGAGGTCAGGCCGCTAACGGGATTTTCTTCGGCGATCCTCCTCGACCCCCTAGTCCAGCAGGGCGGCGATCTGGGCGGGTGGCAGGCCGTGCGAGGACAGCAGGACCATGACGGCTCGCAGGGCCACTCTCCACTGGCCTTTGAGCTGATGGGGGAGGTCGGTGATGTCGTTGGTGGGGGCTTGGGCGAACACGGTGGGCGGGCGCATACTGATCACGACCTCGCCGGGTGGTCAGACGATGGTGCAACTTCGATCCAACCCCCGGCGGGGTCCTTGTCAACAGGTGCCCGCTGCCCTGTTCTGGTCTGGGGTTACGCACAGAACTTCAGGAAAGGCGCTTAGCGGCTGTCAGTCACATCAGGGCTCCCAGGCGTTTGGCCGCCTCCTCGCTCGACGCCGGATTCTGCCCGGTGATCACGGAACCGTCCTGGAGGACATGGCAGGACCACGGCGGAGCGGCCGAGTAGTCGAAACCGTGTCGGACGAGTTCGGTCTCAAGGAGGAACGGAACCCACGTGTCGGCGCCGGCGGCCCGTTCCTCCGCGTTGCTGAACCCTGTCACCGAGCGGGGGACCGGAGCGGAACCTGAGGTGTCCAGTGCTAGGAGCGCTGACACGCCATGGCATACCGCTGCGACGGGAGTGGACTCACGCAGACACCGTTCCATGAACGAGCCCACGAGATCGTCAGTGCGCAGCTGCGCGGTGGGTCCGTAGCCCCCGGGAACGAAGACCCCGTCGGCGTGACCGCCTTCGAGGAGGTCTCCGAGGGCCACCGGTCTCTCGAGTTCGGGCCGGTGCCGTCCGAGGAAATCGAGTGTGTCGGTGAGCTCGACACGGGTCATCAGACACGAATCGGTTTCGACGCTCGCTGGTTGGATGGGTACGGGCTCCCCGTCCGGAGAAACCACCACGACCCGGAACCCGTAGTCAAGGAAGACCTTCCACGGCCGGACCAACTCCTCGGCCCAGACTCCGCAGTCACGCCATCGGCCGTCACGGCCCTCCACCGTGGAGGACGAACTGCAGAGGAGGGCGACCGCCCGGGTGTCACGTACCATCCTGCCCTTCCTCCCTGTAAAGGCCCAGCGCCCCGAGCATCGGTGACTCGTCATACTCGAACACGATGCCTTCTTGGTCGCCCGTGTTCCTCATCTGCGCCCACGACCAAGAGGGAACGGCCAAAGTGTCGCCCTGGCGCAGGACGTGGACGGAGTCGTCGATCCTCACCTCGGTGACCCCCTCCGCCGCGATCATGATCCGCGCTCCGGTCTGCCGGGAGGTCTGGGAGACACCGTGGGCTGGGATGTGGACGAACCTCGCGCCGATGGTGGGCGTCATCGAGCCGCCGCGGGTGTCCGCGAGTGTGACGGCGGCCGTCCCGTCCCGGCGGGGGCGCGCCGCCTTGAGCGCCTCCTTCGTGCTCCGCCAGGAGTAGTGCAGTTCCTGAGGGCCGACGTGTCCGCCTCCTGGTCGCAGCACGGGCCCGGAACCGCCGAAAGAGGCGGAACGGTGCTCGGTCGGCGGGACGTCCGCCGGACCCGTCTTCGCACCGAGGTGGCTCCTGCTCGGGTGCAGGTCGAAGTAGCTCGCCGCCATGGCCGTGACCAGGGGGTCGTCGGTGCAGTCCTGCCAGATGACGTGGCAGTCGCCGTCGTTGCCGTGTTCGTGCCAGAGCATGGACGGGGTCACGACGACGTCCTTGGGCTCCACGTAGATCTTGTTCCCGTCGACCGCTGTCCAGCCGCCGTCGCTCTGGTGCACGAAGCGCACCGCCGTAGCCGCGTGGTGATGGCTGTGCATGTCCTCGTTCGGAAGGAGGAGCTGGAGTCCCGCGTACAGATGGCCGGCCGCGGCCTCCGACTCGGGGTGCCCGGGATTGAGCATCGTGAGCACCCGTAGCGCTCCCGAATCCTCCTTCACCTCCTGGCTCACTTCGACGGCCAGTTCGCGCAGGTCGGAGTAGGACCACTTCTGTGTGCGCGATCTCGGCTCGGGCCGCCACGGGAGCACTTCGTTCGCCCGCGACCATCGGCCGACGACCCCCGCTTGGGCCGCGCGTTCAGAGAAGGTGGTCTGCTCGCCCGCCAGGATGTCGTTCTCAGTGGTCATGATGGCTCTCATCCCCTTAACGCCGCAGTGGTGGACGTGGTGATCTGCTGCCACAGGTATTCAAGATCACGCCATTCAGTGTGGATGTTTCCGACTGAAATGCGGATGACGTATCGGCCGTTCACCCTGGCATGTGACACGGCGCTGTGGCCGTTCCGGTTGATCCGGTCGTGGACTGCCTTGCACACGCGGTCGGATTCCTCGTCGGAGCCACCGATGCCGCTCGGCCGTATGCATATCAGCGGCAGCGGCGTCGGTGCCACGACCTCCCATACCGGGTCCGCCTCCACGCACCGTTCGAGGTGGCGGGTGATCTTGACGGTGTGGTCAAGTCGTGCGGAGATGCCCCGCGTGCCGAAGCAGCGAATGATCCACCAGACCTTGAGCGCACGGAACTGCCTACCCAACTGTGTCGAGTAGTTCATGTAGTCCAGGCGGTCGTCGCCGGTGTCGGTCCGCAGGTACTCCGGGACCAGTGAGAACGTTTTGACGAGTGCCCCCGGATGGCGGCAGTAGAGCGCACTCGCTTCCATGGGGCAGAAGAGGACCTTGTGCGGGTTGATGACGACCGAGTCTGCGCCTTCGAGTGAAGGGATCACGGCTGCCAACTCGGAGCTCGCCCGCCAGAGCCCTCCGAACGCGGCGTCGACGTGCAGCCAAGTTCCGAGGCGCGCTGAGACCTCAGCGATTCTGCCGAGGGGATCGAGCCCCGCTGTGCTCGTGGTTCCCACGGTCGCCACAACAGCGAGCGGCATCATCCCCTGTGCGCGGTCTGACCGGATCTGCTCCTCCAGCGCCACCGGATCGAGCAGGCCGTCCTGGTCGGACACGCGCACGACGTTGGCCAGCCCGATGCCGAGCGTGATCGCCGCCTTGTCGGCCGAACTGTGCGTCTGCTCGGAGCAGTAGACCCGCAACACCGGGCCGGCGGTCGCGCCCAGGGTTCGAAAATCATGCTCACACAGGTGTTCACGGGCCGCTGCCAGTGCGTACAGCGTCGCCTGCGACGCTCCGTCGACGAGCACGGAGTCAGGATCCGGCCAGTCGAGCGCGGCGAGGGAGGCGAGCCACCGTAGAACCTGCCGTTCCACAGCCGCTGCCGCCGGAGCAGCGTCCCAGACCATGACGTTGGTGTTCAGCGCCGCCGTGCACGCCTCCGCGAGGATGGCGGGAGCGCTCGAACTATTGCTGAAGTAGGCATGGTGACGGGGGTGGTTCCACAGGACCGAGCCCTTGAACACGCGATCGATGGTGTCCGTGACGACGTGGTCGAACGGCTCGGGATCCTTCGGGGCCAGCGATCCGAAGTCCTCGAGTACGTCGCGGGCTTCGCGCGGCGGGGGGCGCACGGACTGGGAGCGGAGACCGACGAACCATCGTTCGAGCTCCTCCAGCAGGAACTCGCCGTGTTCGCGGAACTTCCTCGCCGGCCAGTCGCCGACGTCGACTGGCTCTCCTCGTTTAGACATCGACGGGGAGCTCCTCGGCGAACTCGATCTCCCGGTCTCGGGTGCAACGGGTCCTGATGAAATCGGCGAGAAGGTCCTTCTCGGACTCAAGCATGGCCTCGGCCTCCTCTTTCGAACCCCAGTTGTAGATCATCAGTACGTGGGACGTGTCGTCCTCCAACTGGAAGAAACGTGCATGGCCGTCCCATCCGGGGGCCGCGTGTGCGTTGTCCTCGACCAGATCGTCCATCTCCTGCATGACAGAAAAAGCGTTGCGAGAGGATTCTTCGTTCAGGTGCCAGTGTTCGATCACGGTGACGGGCATCAGTCGCTATCCTTTTCGTTGTTGTTGGCGAAGTGCTGCTGGAGGATCGAATCACCGCCAGGCACGAACTTCTCGCAGATATTCCGGTGGTCGCGTCGGTTCTTCGACTGTGCTCGCCACAGCTGTTTCAGCGCCGACCGGCACTCGCCCGTCATATTCGGGGACTTGCCGGCTTTCCGCAGTTCTTTGAGGTTGCTTTCGAATACCTGGTGATCCTGGTTGAATATTCCTGAGAACCCAGACGGCATCCAGGGCGGTTCCATGCTGGGCCGAATGATGCCTTCGTAGCTTTCACGCGGAAAGTCTGAGGCGTAGTGCATTGCGGCTGTGGCCGAGTCGAGGAGGGAGGCCAGGTCGTCAATGTTCGATGTGGCTGGATGCCAATCTTCCTCACGCAGCGCGGCGAGTGCATCGTCACTGTGCCTGTTCATGATCGATAATAGAAGATGGAATAGGTGGTGGCCGACCTTCCAGCGGGTGACCGACACCCGGACCTCACGAGCTGGAACCTGGGTCGACTCCGTGCCCCCGGCAGTATCCGATCTTTCCGACCACCGGGATGCTGACAGGAGGAGTGTGGAGATCCCTGTCAGGAGATCGCGTTGAGTCGCCTCGTCAAGACTGCTGGAAGGCAGGTCTTCCACGACCTCCTTGGCGACCTTCCGGGCCGCACTGGACCACCTCTCCGGGTCGGCCTCGCGACGGATGCGGAAATAGTTGTCGTAGTCAGTGCTGTCAGCTATCTCGCGTTTCGATCCTGGCGCCCTCCCGTCAGGTTGAAGGGTGATCGACGTTAACAGGCCAAGGTCGGTGTTGCTGCTGATTGTTCGCTCTCCTGACAGTCTTATGCCGGACTGACCGCATGACCTCGGGATTTTTATTGATATATTGTCGACAATCCCGATGGAATACTCGGTCGTGATTGATCAGGGCAAATCAAGTTCGGTGAACAGTGCTCGTCAGCATGGGGAATCACTCGGCGAGAGGGTTGGCCGAGTCGGCAGAAAACCTTTACTCGAAAATTCGAGTATTGGTGCCATTGGTTGAATCCGCTATTTTTCTCTGTGTTCCGGTGATGATTGGGGTGTTCATGTTCTCACCATACGCAGACCGTCTCCTTGGGGCAACTTATAAGCGTTGAACAGTAATGGTAAGTTGAGCTTACCGTCTCTCTGGAGTCGCGACTTAGATGCAGCAAACCCCAGTGAAATATTTGGGTTCAGACGACCCCTGGGGGCCTTCACCGTCAGGCGGGGGTAGGTTTGCGCAGCTTATCGGGGACTTTTGCGATGCTGGCATGCCTCATCCTCCCGGCCTGTCGTGTACCGGGTTTCGCGGAGACGGCACTGTTGAAAGGACGTCAAGGCCATGGGCCGCCCTCTGGGTCCTCGACGCCCTTCGCCGCGCACGTGGGAGTTCCACCAAAATTCCATCAACGGTCTAGTGCGTGCGGTTTCGAAACAGCAGGCCGTTTGCTATAGCGACACCGGTGACCACGACTGCGGCTCCCACCAACTGCAGGAACGTGGGATGCTCACCCAAGATCAGCGCGGACAGGCCGAGTGCGAGGATCGGCTGGATCAACAGCAGTCCACCGGTCGTCGTCAACGGCAACAAGACACTGCCGTGGTGGATGAACAACCACGCGACCACCTGGCCGAGTACCGCCAGGAGCCCGAGCAGCACCCACGACCGGACTGAGATCCCGCTCAGCTGGATGCCGCCGGAGAGGGGCGAGACCATGACGGTGGCGGCCGCGGCGGAGGCCGACGCCCATGTCAGCGGTTGAACGAACAGGCCCGGGTCGCGTCGTGTCGCTCGGCGGGTGATGAACAGGTACACGCCGTAGCCACAACCCGCGATGACACCCAGCAGCACACCGGTACTCGTGTCCGGACCCCGGAGGGAAGCGTTCCACAGCCCGCCGACCAGGCTGATCCCGATGAGCATCAGCGGGAGCGTGATGATGAAGCGCGTCGTGACCCTCTCCCGGTCGATGAGGAAGGCCAGCGCGGGCAGGACCACGACTTGTACGTTGATGAGGACGGTGCTGATCCCCGCGCCGACGTGGTAGATCGAGGCGGTCCAGGCGGCGTAGTCAATGCCCAGCGCAGCCCCGGCGGCGAGGGACCACAGCACACCGCCGCGTGACAGGGCCCCGGCCCGCGCCCGTTCCCGAAGTGCCAGGGGGATCAGCACGACCACGGCGATCGCACACCGTGCCACTGCGGTCGTGGCGGCGTCGACGCCGGCCAGTTTCACCAGGATCGCCGAAACCGAAAGGCAGAGCGCTCCAGCCAGGACCAGAGACGACGCGACGACGGGGCCGTCTTTCCTTACCGTCCGACCAGTGTGGGATGGAGAGCGTGGAGCGACAGAAGACATGACTCGACGGTAGGTTCACACCCGGAGTCAGCACTACTTCATAGTTCTGCTCATTTATGTTAAGAATTCCTTATGACTATGGGATGGGACCGTCTCCGCGTACTGGACGCCGTGGCCCGGACTGGGTCGGTGACCCGGGCCGCGACGGTACTGCACATGAGCGGTCCCGCTGTGTCACAGCAGTTGCGGCGCATCGAGGCCGAGGCGAGGACGAAGATCGTGGTGCCGGACGGGCGCGGCCTCCGCCTCACCACGAAGGGCGAGGTGCTCGCCGGGTACGCCCGGCAGGTGGCCGATGCCATGCAGCAGGCGGAGAACGATCTTCACCGCGACGAGACCTACGTCGGTCATCTGCGTGTCGCGGCGATCGCCTCCGCCATCCGAAGCGTGCTCGGCTCCAAGCTGGCCGCGTTTCACCGTGAGTACCCCCGCGTGCGGGTCTCCGTCGAGGACGGGGAGACCACCGATCATCTCGCCCGCCTCGCGGCCGGGGCCGTCGATCTCGTGCTCGCCGAGTCCTGGAGCGCTTCCCCTCTGCGGTTGCCGACGAGTGTGGTCGCAGAACAGATCGCACGAGAAGCCCTGTTCATCGCGATGCCGGGCGACCATTCTCTGCGGTCCCACGACCCTCTCAGTATTCGTGACCTGGCCGGAGAGCGCTGGGCGACCTGCGCCCAGGGCTCGGACGCCCACACCGCCATCGAGCAGGTCGCACGTCGGCACGGCGTCGAGCTCGACGTGTCGTTCCATGTCGCCGACCATCTGACCCAGCTCGCGCTGGTGCGAGAGGGCCTGGCCGTCGCGTGCGTGCCGATCCCGGCTGACAGCAGCGATCCGAGAATCACCTACGGGCGACTCGACACCGAACTGCATCGCGACATCCTGCTTCTGGAGAGGTCCCAGACCGCCTCGTTGGCTCTCCAGGCCCTCAAAGCGTGCTTGGTGGACTGATCCGGCGGGAACAGTCCAGGCGCTTCTCCCGAGTGGTGTCCGAGCCCAGCGGGTCGGGGAGTGGCGCGGTTCCCGTTCCGGTGATGCCCGCGGTCGGACCACGGCTGGTCGCGTCGGTCGCGCTTCCGGCGGGCACCCGGGCTCCTGCGGGTGTCCGGTCCGACCCGCCCCTCGCCGCCGGGTCCGGTGGTGGGGTCAGGCGTCGTCGAGGTCGACGGTGGGCAGGGGCGCGACCGCCGGGCCGTTGAGGATGCTGCCGTGGGTGTCGTACCGGGAACCGTGGCAGGGGCAAGTCCCAGCTGGTCTCCGCCGCGTTCCGGGCCAGCCGGCAGCCCATGTGGGTGCAGTTCAGGCTGACGGCGTGGAGCCTGCCCTCCGCGTCGCGGTACGCGCCGACGGAGTCGACGTCGATGGGGGGGCGAACCAAGTCATCGAAAACCCGTCCCGCTGGACGGGTCGGCGTGGCACGAGGGGGCTGGGTGGGAGCACGGGGACGTCCTGTTCCTCCAGCCACCGGGTCACGTCCAGTTCCGCGCGTTGGCGTGCGGCCAGGGATTCCAGGCTCGTGGATTCCGGCAGGACGGTGGGGATCCGGGCCACGACGGGGGAGGGCGCCAGGTGCACGACCACGGAGAACAAGTCGTGGAGGAGTCGAGGTTCGGTCACCGTGAGCCCGAGGTCGCGTCCGGCCCCGACTGCGGCCTGCACAGCGGCGGAGGTACGGCGGGCGAGCTGTTCTTGGGTGAGGAAGTCGGTCATCGGCCGATCATGCCACGCCCCGGAACTGGGGGAATGCCGGATCGGGCGCTGTGTTGCCGATCGGTGGCGGGCCGGGGAACGGCCCACCACCGGGAGGCGGTCAGGATCAGGCGTCGGGAGCTTCGGCGGCGATCAGACGGGTGAAAGAGGCCCACTCACCGGCCCCGACAGGGAGGAAACCCAGTTCGGGGTACTTGGAGTCACGAATGGCGGCACCCGTGGGCAGCCCCGCGACCGCTACACAGTTCTCCCCACCGGAGGAGTAAGAGGACTTCTGGAAGTTGAGGACGGGTGCGATCTCCACGCAGTTGTCACCGCTGGTGGAGTAGGAGGACTTGCGGAACTCCAGCAACATGTTCAGGCTCGCTTGTCGTGCTCGGCGGCGATGGAACCGATCAGGTCTAGCGACCTCTGTGGGTCCAGCGCCAGGTTCTGGGCGGCGTCGAAGATCAGCGCGTGTTTGTCGAAGTAGTCTCCGTCTTCAACGTACAGCGCCTCCACCACGGTGGGGATTGAGACTATGCCCGGCTCTGGCCTAGGGAAATCAAAAAGGGTGAAGGCTCCATCGACGGCGGGATGGGCTCCTGCTTCATCAGGGAGTACTAGGAGCGTCACCTTGTAGTGCGCTGCCATACCGATCAAGAAGCGCAGCTGTTCAGCCATGATGGCGTGCGACCCCGTGACCTTACGCAGTGCGGGTTCGTCAATTACTGCTGTCAGCTGCGGCCCTTGGGGGAGGTCCAGCACCGCACGGCGAGCCATACGGGACTCAACTTTGCGCTCGATCTGATCAGGTGGAACCACTTGGCTGGCCAAGGAGATCGCTGCCGCATATTCCGGGGTCTGCAACAGGCCAGGAATCAGCACAACCTCGTATGTCCGAATTCGGACGGCCTCGGCCTCCAGGTCAGGCAGTGCCCCCGGGAAAAGGTCAGCGTATTTGTGCCAATCACTGCGCCCGCGAGCCTCCTCGGTCAGACTGAGAAGATGCGTGCGGTCATCACCCTCCACCCCGTAGAGGTCCAGCAGGGCCTCGACCTCGTCGCGCTTGGGGAACTTCCACTCGTTGCGTTCGGCTCTGGTCAGCTTGGTCGCCGAGGACCAGCCCAACCGCTTCGTCGCCTCGGCAGCGGACAGCCCGCTCCCGGCTCTGAGTCGCTTGAGCGCGGCCGACAGCCGTCGCCGTCGCACTCCGGGCGAGTGCCCACCAGTCACGAAAACCCCCTCCACGCTGTGAGTTCGTGCCTCGATCGGAGTGGCGCACAAGGACACGGAATTATTTTAGTTCAAACACAATAGTAGCTTGTTATTGTGTCTGAACACATGGATACTGGAGTCAGTCGAGCACCTCTACCTGGTGCCGCCTCCTCTCTGCAAGGAGGCCCAGTTCTCCCGAAGGCCCGGCAACAGGACAAGTAACCCGCGAGTAACTTAGTCGACGTTCGCAGCGGGTGTCGTACTTCTGGAAACTAGTGTTCCCGGAATTAGACTGGCCGGGTGACTTCTGGAAACACAGCTTCCTCCGCTGAACAGGCTACTGATTCGACTTCTGGAAACACACACACCGGGCGGCCGCGCCGAACCGTGGCGCTGCCCGGCGACCTGGACGCCGAACGCGCGGCCTTCGCCGAGAGACTGGCCTCGGCGACCGACCTGGGCGCGGCCACCCGCGACAAGTACCGGCGCAACGTCGGCTACTTCCTGGCCTGGCTCGCCGACGCGCGCGAGGCCGGCGCGCTGGACGGCGACCCGCTCACCGATGCGACCGCGCGGGACTGGGCGGTGCGCGACTGGCGGCGCACCCTGAAGAACACCCGCACCCGCGCGGGCGCTCGCCTGTCGGCGGCCACGATCAACAACCGCCTGGCCGCGCTGGATGCCTTCTTCGCCCTGCGCGGTTCAGGGCGCCCCGAGGTGGTGCGCGAGCACTTGGCCCGTCCCAGCGCCCCACGGGCTCTGGATGGGCGGGCCAAGCTGCGGTTCCTGCGCACCGTGGCCTGGGACGCCTCGGTGCGCGACCGGGTGATCTGCCACCTGGCCTACTACGCCGGGCTGCGGGTCGCCGAGATCGTCGCCCTGGACGTGGCCGATCTGCGGCTGTCGGCGCGCAAGGGCACGGTGCGGGTGCGCGGCAAGGGACGCCTGGGCGGCAAGGACCGCACGGTGCCGCTGCACTCCGAGGTGCGCTCCTCGCTGGAGCGGCTGTTGGACGAGCTCGGCCGCCCCGGCGCGGGGCCGCTGGTGCGCAACCGCGACGGGGGGCGGTTGTCGACCCGGGCGGCCGCCGCGGCGGTCACCGCGCTGGGCGCGGCGGCGGGGATCGGGCCGGACGATGACGGCGAGGCGTTCGGACCGCACGTGCTGCGCCACACCTTCGGCACCGACCTGGTGCGCGGCCGCGGCGATCTGGCGCGCGATCCGGTGGACCTGGTGACGGTCGCCGAACTGATGGGGCACGCCGACATCAACACCACCCGCCGCTATGCCCTACCCACCGAAGCCGACAAAGCCACAGCCCTGGAGGCGCTCACCATCGACCGGTGAGCGGCCGGAGGCCTACCGCTAAGAGCTCATCTCATTTGGATTCTCGATAGCCTGGCCCGGTGTCGATGGTTGAGCGGTTGGTGCCGGACAAACTGTGGGAGCTGTTTCAACGG
>NZ_JBEYLC010000082.1:0-22279 GCF_040635885.1 Nocardiopsis sp. NPDC006832
GTCCCCGAGGGGGAGATCGGTTACCTGGGTCCCGGCGGACGCGACCCCGAACAACGGATCCTGCTACAGAACATCCACAACGCGCGCTTCGCGACCAGCCCGTCGGCCCGACACTTCCTGCGCGCGCTGCGCACCCGCCTGCTGCACAGCGGTTTCGACTACGTGCTGGTGGACACCGCCCCCGGCAACGGCCTCTTCGGACGCCAGTGCGCCACACTCCTGGCCGACCAGGTCGTGCTGTGCCTTCCCCTGAACCAGAACGCCGTCACCAAGGCCGTGGGGATCACCGCCGACCTACGGGCCGAGGCACCCCACGTTCCCGTCCACCCGGTGCTGACCAGGGTCGACCAGGACCTGCCCGAGTTGGCCGCCCACCTGGACTCCACCTACGCCCGGTTCGCCCCCTACGTCGAGGTACCCGAGGACGACCCGTGGCGGTACTGGGGGCGGGCCGAGATCCCCTACAAGGCGGCCATCGCCGAACGTCGCACCCTGGCTGCCTTCCTGGAACGGACCAGGACGCCCAACTCCCTGTTCCACTCCTACGAGCGCCTGACCTCCCTGCTCACCGACGGCGACGTCCCCCGAGGACGCCACCTGACCCAGGAGCAGACCGAACAGGTCCAGCTGGTCTTCGAGCAGATCCGGCACGGGACGGTCACGTCGGTGGTCCTGGTGGCCGACCCCCGTGACCGGGTGTGGGTCGACTGGGTCGGCGCCCAACTGGAGTGGGTCGGCATCCGGGTGGTCCGGCCCAGGAGCGACCCGGACGCGCCACCGCACGCGCCGGCCAACAGCGTCGTCACGGTTCTGGTCTCCGCCCACCTGCGCGGATCCCCCGCCATGGACGTCCTGGCACGGCTCCTGGAACGAGAACAGGACCACGGCGCCAACGGCGCGCACCGGGTGCTCGGGGTGACCATCGGGGAGGGCGCCCCGCCCGACGACTTCCCCGAGGCGGAGTGGCTCAACCTGCGCATCCGCGAGGAACGGGACTCCCGCCGCGCACTCCTGGCCCGGTTCGATCCGGCCTTCGACAGCCGCCGTTCACTGGGGCCCGAACACGGACCGCGCTACCCCGGCGAGCCCAACCCCGAGCGGATCAACAACGCGCCCAGTGGCAACCCGAACTTCAGCGGCCGCGAGGGGCACCTGGAGCGGATCCGCGACCTGCTCGGCCAGGGGATGGAGGACAAACCACCGGTGGTGCTGGTGGGCATGCAGGGCAGTGGCAAGTCGGAGATCGTGCGCGAGTTCGTCCGACGCTTCCGCAGCGACTACGACCTCATCCGGTGGATCTCCGCCGACCGGTCGGAGAAGGTCGAGGCCTCCCTGACCGACCTGGCGCCCGAACTGAACCGGCGCGCCCCCGACGACCCGGGCGACCCCGACCGGCGGATCGAGGGCCCGGAGCACGTGCTGGACGCACTGCGCCGGGGCCGACCGGTGCACCGTTGGCTGCTGGTCTACGACAACGCCGGGCCGCCCGGCGACCTGGACGCGCTCATCCCGCACGACCACGGGCACGTCATCGTCACCTCCTACCACCGGGACTGGGAGACCTACGGGCACCGGCGCTGCCTGCAAGTGGGACCCTTCACCGAGAAGGAGGTCGTGGAGCTCTTCGACGACCGGTACCCGGAGGTGGACACCTCCACCGCGCTCGGCCTCTCCCGACGCCTGGGTCACCTGCCCGCCCTGCTGCACCGCGCCCTGGAGTGGCTGAACTCCGCCCAACGGCGCGACGACGGGGTCCGGGCGGTGACCGAGTACGTGCGGTTGCTCGACGAGCGCGAACCGTCCGTCACCCGGGGCGAGGGCTCGTTCGAGGAACGGTTGAGCGGTTCGCTGGCCCTGGACGAGATCGAGGGCTACCACCCGGCGAGTCTGTGCCTGATCCGACTGGTCTCGCACCTGTCCCCGGACGGCATCCCCGAAGACCTACTGCGTTCGCCGCACGCCGCCGCCGAGTACGGCGAGGCCGACCCCCGATACCGCAGCGGACTGATCAACTTCAACCACATCCACTACCAGCTCACCCGGGTGCTGCTGCTCCACCACGACCGGCACCTGAAGACGTTCTCGGTGCACCCGGCCGTGCAGGAGGTGGTCCGCGACCGCGTCCCCGAGGGCGAGCGCGACCGGTTCCGGGAGGCGGCCCGTCTGCTGTTGGCGGCCTACGCGCCGCACGACGAGGAGGCCGACGACACCCGGCACGATCACCGGTACGAACACCTGCGCTGGCACATCGTCCCCTCCGGCGCCGACCGCAGCGCCCACGACGACGTGCGCCGGTGGTTGGTCAACCAGGTGCGCTACCACTACAGGCGCAGCGAGTTCGGGGCCGCGTTGCGCCTGGGCGCGCCGTTGTTGGAGACCTGGACCGACTCCTTCGGCGAAAGCGACCAGCTCCGGCTCCGGCTGGCCACCCAGTTGGCCAACGTCCACCGGTCGCGTGGCGATCACCGCGCGGCGGATCGGCTCAACAGCAGGACCCTCGCCCTGCAGTTGGAGGTGCTGGGCGAGGCGCATCCGTTCACCCTGTTGACCCGGCGCGGGATGGGTTCGGACCTGCGCGCCCTCGGCCGCTTCCAGGAGGCCCTGCTCCACGACCGCAAGACCTACGACGCCTACCTCGACGACCGCGGGCCCGACCACCAGCACACCCTGCTGGCCGAACACAACCTGGCGTTGTCGCTGGCCGCGGCCGGTGAGTACGGCCCCGCCCTGGAGAACGCCGCCCACGCGTTCCGGGGCGCGCGGGAACTGCTGCCCCAAGGACATCCGCACACGTGGATCCTGTCCTCGGCCGCCGCGACCTACCGGCGCCGGATGGGCGAATACGTGATCGCCCAGCGCCAGATCCATCAGGCCGCCTACCTGCTGCGTCGTACCGTCGGGGAGTTGTCCTCGCACACCCTGCACGCCCGCAAGGAGTTGGCGGTCACCGAACGCCTGGTCGGCGAATCCGATCAGGCGTTGCGCCGGATCCTTCGGACCAGGGAACTGCACCTGAACGAGTACGGCGAGGACCACCCGCGGAGTCTGGCGATGGGTCTGGAACTGGCCGCCTGCCTGGCCGCCGACGACCGTTTCGAACCGGCCTGGCGGCGGGCGGAGTCCTGCGTGGACGGGTACGAACGGACCTTCGGCGAACGGCACCCGTTCACCCTCGTGGCCCGATCCAACCTGGCCGCCTACGCCTGCCGGGCCGGCGAGGCCGAGCACGCCGCCGAACAGGCGCGGCTGGCCCACGAAGGGCTGGCGCAGGACGACCAGGTGGGGCCACGGCACCCCCTCACCCTGGGCGCGGCCGTCAACCGGGCCAACACCCTGGTGGCCACCGGTGAGATCACCGAGGCGGTCGCACTGGACGTGCGAACCCAGGAGACCCTGCGCGAGCGCTTCGGCCCACAGCACCCGCACTCCGAGATCGCCTTCGCCAACTACCTCAACAGCTCCGCCCGGCACACCGGTGACCCGTTCAGCGCACGTGCCCACATCGATTTGGAGGTACCGGAGATCTGAGTACTCACGAGGCCATGGGCAAGGGCGCCCCCGAACGTCCCGGCACCTTCTTCACCAGCTACGGCGGCCGTAAGGCGGACCGGGCGGAGGTGCTGCGTTTCCACGCCGACCTGGAGCGGGCGGTGCGGCTGCACACCGACGACCACGCCACGGGGCTCAGCGGCCCCTCCCTGGAACAGGGCGGCAGATGGCGCGAGGAGCTGCTGAAGCACTGCGCGACCGCCGCCACGATGGTGGTGCTGTTGAGCGAGACCCAACTCGACAGTGAGTGGTGCGCGCGGGAGTGGGGTGTGTTCGAGGAACGTCTGCGCCGCTTCCGGTCGAACGGCTCGGTGAACGGGGAGGCGGCCCAGCCGCTGCTTCCGTTGGTGTGGACCCCGCTGATCGGCCCGTTGCCGATCGCGGTCCGAGGACGACAGCGACTGGACTGGGTGGAGCCGGTCGGGCACGCCGACCGAGGTGTGCTGGACCTGATGTACACCTCCCCGGACGACTACCGGGCACTGTGTTTTCGGGTCGGTGGGTTGGTGGCCCGGGCCGCGGCCACTCCCCTGCCGCCCCTTCCGTTGGACGAGGCCGCCTCGGTACGCCCGGCGTGGGACGCGCGGGCGCGGGCGAAGAAGGGGGGCGACCCCGGCCTCCGCACGAAGGAGTGTGTCCTTGAGGAAATCGAGCCGGGGGATCCGTTGAGGCGCCGGGTGGCGCACGTGTTGTCCCATGTACCCGGCCTGGACGAGGAACACCTGTGGCGGGCCTTCCTGAGCAGGCTCGGCGAGCTGCGCGGCGGCCGGGCCCAGAACCCCCTCCATTGGCCGGTCACCGAACCGAGGTTCGATCGGGTGAGCCGGCTCGTGGAGCACCTCTCGCACCAACACCGTTCCGAGGACACCATCGCCTGGCTCTCCCAGGCCGTGCGCGAGACCACCGGGATCGACCACGTGGCCGACGCCTTGGCGAGCCTGGACCCCGACCCCGTTCCCGGTCCGGACCCCGAAGCGGAAAGGAGCCTCGAACCTTGAGCACGCCCTCCCCCGATTCCGCCGCCTCCTCGGACCGGCGTCCCCGGATCGCCGTGGTCGGCAGCCTGGACTCCCGGCGCGAGTACGACCCGCCGCTGCGCGACCTGGACCGAGCACGCGCGGCCTGCCACGAGCTGGGGCGCGCGCTGGCCCTGGCCTCCTTCGACCTGGTGGTGTTCTCAGACCGCGACCACTACGCGGAGACGCTCGTGGTGCGCGGATACGCGGCGGCGGGCACCCCGCGGGGCCGGGTACTGGCTCACCAGGCACGGCACCAGGAGTACGCGCCGGAGCTGCCCGAGGGGGTGTCGGTACGGATCACGACGGTGCGCGACATCGGTGAGGAGTGGGAGGTCCCCTTCTATCGGACCCTGTTGGAGACGGACGGGGTGATCCTGGTCGGCGGCGGACGGACGACCAGGGTGGCGGGGATCCTGGCGTTGGCGCGGGACATCCCGGTCGTCGCCTTGGCCGCCTTCGGTGGCGGGGCCCGGCAGGTGTGGGCCGACCTGCCCCGTTCGGGGGAGCACGTCCTGGAAGCGGACGTGAACGTGCTCGGCGAGCCGTGGTCCACCGGGTCGGCGGAGCGCGTCGTGGGAGTGCTGCGCGCGCAGGTGGGGCGGCGGGCCGCGAGCCGGCGACGGAAGCGGCGTTCACGACGGCTGGACCGGTGGGCGGAGTCGGGCGGGCTCCTCGCGTCGATCCTGCTGCTGGTGGCCGCGCTCGCCTCGATCGTGTTCGTGCCCGGGCCCGGACCGGCCGGGACCGCCACCCTGGCGCTGCTGCTCGGCGCACCGATGTGCGCGGCGGTCTCCGGCGGGCTGATCCGCGACTCGTTCGGGGCCTCTCCCACGGTGCTGCGGGCCTGCGCGCGCGGATTGGGCGCGGGGGTGGTGACCGTCCTGACCTACGTGGCGGCGCAGCTGCTGACCGCGCCGGAGCTGTTGGCGGACCTGGACGCGCGGCGGCTGCTGTTCTTCGTGGTGCCGATGGGGTTCGCCGCGGGTTTCACCTTCGATCTGGTCTTCGATCGCCTGCGTCGCACCGATCCGAAGGAGACCGTGTCCCCACCGCCCTGACCCGCGCGGGGTCGAGGTCGGCCTGTCCCTGCCCTTCCCACGGAGGCGACCGAACGGGCCTGAGCGAGTACGCCGGCCGTACCCTTCGTAGGGTGACGGGTATGGGACCACTCCACCGAGCGCGGACCGCGATCCTGGTCGAGGGCGACAGCGATCGGGCGGCCCTGGCCGCCCTCGCCGAGCGACGCGGCCTGGACCTGGCAGCGCGGGGCACCACCATCCTGTCCATGGGCGGGGCCACCAACATCGGCCGGTTCATACAGCGGTTGGGGCCACCTGGGCCGGGTCTGCGCTTGGCCGGGCTCTACGACGTCGGCGAGGAGAGCCACTTCCGAAGCGCTTTGGAGAAGGCCGGCCTGGGCGGTGATCCGACGGAGCACGGTTTCCACGTGTGCGTGGCCGACCTGGAGGACGAACTGATCCGGGCGCACGGGATCGCCGGGGTGGAACGGGTCGTGACGGCCCAGGGCGACCTGCGCACCTTGCGCACCTTCCGCAACCAGCCCGCCCAACGCGATCGCGCGCCCGAACAACAGCTGCGTCGCTTCCTGGGAACCACCGCCGGCCGCAAGATCCACTACGCCCGGGCCTTGGTGGAGACACTGTCGGCAACGAATATCCCCGAACCGCTCGACAGAACCCTCGACCACGCGTAATGTCCGAGACCACCACTCACAGTGACCACTGGGAAAACCATGCCGACGCTACGCCGCCGACTACTCGACCTGTTGAGCCGCCGGGTCAACGTGCACGACCTCGGTCCGGGGGCCGCCGTGCTCGAACGCCGCGGCGACTACCGGGTCACCCCGGCCGGGCCACGCTCCTGGCTGGTCACCCGAGGTGAGAGCGGCCACCGCCCCATCGTTCCGCCCCAGGGTTGGACCCGAACCCCCCTGGGACCGGGCGCGGAACTACTCGCCCGTGAGTCCATGGGCGACGCCGACGAACTCGCGCTGCACAAGAGGGCACAGAACCACCTGGGCACCCGACACGTGGTCTCCGTCCTGCGGCACTACCGGGTCGACTGCGTCTTCGATGTGGGCGCCAATATCGGTCAGTACGGCCGTAGCCTGCGCGCACACGGCTATCGGGGTCGGATCGTCTCCTTCGAACCGGTCCCCGACATGGTGGCGAAGCTGCGCGCCGTGGCCGCCGAGGACCCCGACTGGCAGGTTCACGAGATGGCTTTGGGCCGTGAGGACGGCACCGCCGAGATCAACGTCGTGCCGGGGTCGATGAGTTCGTTGTTGGGCGCCAGCGAGTTCGGCAACACCCGGTACAAGCGCTTTCAGAAGACGCACACCCAGAAGATCGACCTGCGCCGCCTGGACGGCCTCATGGACGAGGCACTCGCCGGGATCGACAACCCGCGTCCCTACCTGAAGATGGACACCCAGGGCTTCGACCTGGAGGCCTACGCGGGCGCGGGCAAGCGGATCGGGGAATTCGTGGGTCTACAGTCCGAGGTGGCCCTGATGCAGATCTACGAGGGCATGCCCCGCATGGCCGAGGCCATCGCCGTGTACGAGGCGGACGGTTTCGAGGTGACCGGCATGTACCCGGTCACCCGTGAGGAGAGCACCGGCCGCGTGCTGGAGTTCGACTGCGTCATGGTCCGCGCCGAGTCCCTCTCCCAGGACTGACGCCCGACCCGACCCGGTAACGCAGGAATAGCGTAAGAGCGTTACCGGATCGAGGGGCGGGGATCAGCCGCCGTTGGACTGCCGGATACCCTCGCCGAGCGCGTCGAAGGTGTAGACGAACCCACCGTCCGCGCCGCTCACCGTCATGTAGGCGTCGGTCGTCCCGGGTTCGATGGCCACGTTGGTGGCCGTGTCCAGACCGGAGGCCGCCTCCTCGGGCACGTTCACCGTGGCCAGATGCTCACCGGTCGAGGAGTACACGAAGATCCGGGGTTGGCCGTGGACGGCCTGGTAGAGGTTGCCGTCGGCGTCGACCGCGATGGAATCGATCCGGCTGGTACCACCGTCGAAGTGGATGGCCGCGTGCGAGGTCAGCACCTGCGTGCCGTCCTCGTTCAGCTCATAGTGGTCGACCCGGTTGGCCCCGTACAACCCCACCCACAGGCCCGAGTGGTCCGGGGTGAAGGCGATCCCGTTGGGCGCGGGCAGGTCCTCGGACAGCACGGTCGCCTCGGCCGTCTCCCCGTCGATCCGGACCACCCTGCCCCGTTCCTCCCAGGCGGGGGCGTCGAAGCCGGCGGAGTCACTGACGTACATGTTCCCGGCCTCATCGAAGGTGAGGTCGTCCGGGTTCATCGGTTCGCCATCGACGTCACCGGAGAAGAAGACCTCGAGGTCCTCCCCCTCCGCGGTCATGGAGACGATCCCGCCCCCGGCGAAGTCGGTCAGGTACAGGCGGTCGTCGAGCGGGCCGAACTGGGCGGAGGTGTACGCGCCGGTGTCGTCGGTGAAGACCGTGGACACCTCCTCGGTGTCGGTGTCCACCCGCAGCACCTTGGGTTCCCCCGCGGGCGTGGGCACGTCGACGACGAGCAGGCCCCCGTCGGGGGCGAAGACGGGCCCTTCCAGGAGTGTCATGCCGGTCTCCTCGTGCACCGAGGTCACCTGCGTCAGGAGTTCGGCCGTGAGTTCGCCCTCCCCCGCGGTCTCCTGTCCGGTCGCCTCCGGTTCCGGGTCCGAGCACCCTGCCACCGTTCCCACCAGGAGGAGCGCGGCGAACGCGCGGGTCGTGATCGCCCTCATCGGTCGCTCACCTGCGACGCCGGGACCAGGACCTCGTCCATGCGGGTGTTCCGCCACTCGCGCAGGATCCGGTGGAAGGCCACCGGCCCCGGGCCGAAGGAGTTGCTCCTGCCCGTGCCGGCACCCTCGCGGTTGTAGTAACCGGGTGTGCACTCGGCCTGGAAATCGGAGTTGTCGTGGGCGCTCTCCCTCACCACGCGCCCCCATTCCTCGGCCGCCTCCAAGGAGGGTTCGACCGTCTCCGCCCCGACCTTGCGCGCCCCTTCGATGACGGCCGCGATGTGCTCGGCCTGCTCCAGCAGGATGTGCGCGAAGTTGACCGAGTTGGCGTTCTGCAACGACCCCAGGTGGAAGAGGTTCGGGAACCCCGGACTGTAGAAGCCGTGCAGGGTCTTGGGGCCACGACTCCACGTGGCGAGGAGGTCCTGGCCGTTCCGTCCGCGCACCGGCAGGGCACCGGACAGCACCCCCGAAACACCCACCTCGAACCCGGTGGCGAAGACGACGCAGTCGACCGGGTAGGCGGTCTCGCCGACCACGATCGCGTCCTCGGTCATGCGGGTGATGCCGCCGTGGTCGGCGGTGTCCACGAGGGTGACGTCGGGGCGGTTGAACGTCTGGAGATAGTGGTCGCTGAAGCAGGGCCGCTTGCACATGTACCGGTACCAGGGCTTGAGCCTCTCGGCCGTGGCCGGGTCCTGGACGACCTCGTCCACACGGGCGCGAATCCGGTTCATGGTGCGGGCGTCGGCGATCTCGTCCAGGCGCTCGCGCTCTTGCGCGCAGACGCCGGTGTCCAGCGCACCGGAGATCATCTTGCGCTGGAGCCGGGCCGTCGCGGTCCAGCCGTCCTTGGTCAGGTCGGTCTCGACCGGTTCACCGGAGACGACCGCCAGGAAGTTCTCCATGCGCTCGCGCTGCCAGCCCGGTCGCAGGGAGGCCGACCACTCCTCGTCGGTGGGTCGGTTGTCGCGCACGTCCACCGAGGAGGGGGTGCGCTGGAAGACGTACAGGTGCTCCGCGTCGCGGCCCAGGTGCGGGATGACCTGCACCCCGGTCGCCCCGGTGCCCACCACCGCGACCTTCTTGTCGGCGAGGCCGACGAGGCCACCGTCCGGGTCTCCCGCGGTGTAGCCGTAGTCCCAGCGGCTGGTGTGGAAGGTGTGGCCCCGGAAGTTCTCGATGCCCGGGATCCCGGGGAGTTTGGGACGGCTGAGGGTGCCCGAGGAGGTGATGACGTAGCGGGCGCGCATGTGGTCGCCCCGGTCGGTGGCCACCTCCCACACGCCCTCGTCCTCGTTCCAGTCCATCGAGGTCGCGCGGGTGTGGAACAGCGCGTCCCGGTACAGGCCGAAGGTCTCGGCGATGGCCACGGCGTGCCGGCGGATCTCCTCGCCGGGGGCGTAACGCCACTTCGGGACGTAGCCGACCTCCTCCAACAAGGGCATGTAGGAGTAGGACTCGATGTCGCAGTGGATACCGGGGTAACGGTTCCAGTACCAGGTGCCGCCGAAGTCACCGGCCTCGTCCATCATCCGGATCGACTCGACGCCGACCTGCCGGAGCCGGGCCCCGGTGGTGAGCCCGCCGAAGCCGCCGCCGATCACGAGCACCTCCACCGTGTCGTTCACGGGTTCGCGTTCGACGCGGGGAGTGTAGGGGTCGGTGGCGTAGTAGCCGAACTCGCCCGTGGTGGGCCGGTACTGGCCGGTGCCGTCGGGGCGGATCCGGCGTTCCCGCTCCAGTGCGTACCGTTCGCGGAGGGATTCCAGATCGACGTCCTGGTCAGGGGTTTCCTGGCTCTGCGTCGCTTCGGAGGGTGCGCTCATGGCCGTCCTCATTCGATGGTCGACGTGTCACCGTGGGTGCGCGAACACGTCGCCGATGGCGGATGTGCCGCAGGGATTTGTCACTCACCGTCACTACGTGTGGAGAATCTGTGCGCGACGAAGGTTAGCATGATGCTAAGCATTATTGGTATCGAGCGTCACGCGCATCGGGCGCCCTATCATTGCGACATGCCGCATGAGGGTGTTGAACAGGACGAACACGAGCGGGAGCACCTCCTGCACGAGATCGAGCGCCTGAACGGGCAGATGGAGGAGGCCGTACTGGCCAACCTCCTGCAGTACCTGATCAAGATGAGCCTGACCATCCCGCAGCTTCGGGTGCTGATGCTCCTGGTCACCTCGGGGAAGGGCGCGACAGGAAGGGACCTGGCCGCCTCCTTCGGTGTATCGATGGCGTCGATGTCCACCATGCTCGACCGGCTCGTCTCCCAGGGCGTGGCCGCGCGCACCCTGGACCCCGACGACCACCGGGTCCGCCGCGTGCACGCCACCCCCCTGGGGACCTCGGTCGTGCGTCGCCTGCTGGTGACCCGCCCCTTCCGCTCCGACATCCTCGTCCGGCTCCGGGTCGAGGACCTGCGCGCCCTGGAACAGGGGTTCCGTGCGGTCAGCGAACAGATCGCGCTGATGGACGACACGGAATGACCATCCGACCGCGCTCCCGCGACCGTAAGTGATCGTACGAGGACTCGGCGCTCGCTATGGTCTTGCGTGATCCTTCCTTCCCGAATCTCCTCACACGGGGGCGGTACATGCGCCGTGGCAACGGTGAGCACATCCTTGTGGTCGCTCGCGACCCTGAGGTCGTGGACGTCCTGTGCCCGACACTCGAACTGGCCGGATACGGGGTGGACGTCATCGACACCGGCGACGCCGCCATCGATCGCATGGGGCGTGGCGGCCTGGACCTCGTCCTCGTGGACACGACGCTTCCGGACCTGCCGGAGATCCCGCGGCGACGCCGTGGCGTCGGTGGACCACCGGTGTTGTTCATGGTGAGCGAGAGGTTCCTCGACACCGTGCTGCCCGAGGTCGGACTGAGCGGGGAGGACTACATCGCCGATCCCGTCCGGGTCCCCGAACTCCTCGCGCGGGTGTGGCTGCTGATCCGCGGGCGGAGCGCGGGCCGCTCCGAACCCCTGCTCCGTTACGGCGACCTGATCCTGGACGACACCTCGTGTCGGGCCCACCGAGGAGAGCGCGAACTGGACCTCACCCCCGCCGAGTACCGACTACTGCGCTACCTGATGGTCAACTCCGGCAGGGTGCTGTCCAAGGAGCACATCGCCGACCACCTCTGGGGCGAACTCCGTGGGGACAACGCGATCGAACGGCTCGTCTCGCGGCTACGCCGCAAGGTGGACGGGGACGGGCCGAACCTGATCCGCACCCACCGGGGCTTCGGCTACGCGCTCGAAGGCCGGGACCGCTGAGCCCCACCCCGCGCGCTCGCGCCCGGCAGTGATCCACCTCACGTCAGCCTCCCGTCAGGTTCGTGTCCGCCCGACGTCAGGCCTCCTTGGTTGCCTCATCGAAAAGCGACCAGAGGAGACGTATGACCGACACCGCCACCCCGCGGGGCGACGCATCCGCGCGATCGGTGACCGAGTACCCCGCGGCCAGGCAGGAGGGTTGTCCGTTCAGCCCCGCTCCGCAGCTGCGTGCGCTGACCGAGCGGGAACCGGTGGCCAGGGTTCGGATCTGGGACGGGAGCACCCCGTGGTTGGTGACCCGGCACGCCGACCAGCGAGCCCTGCTCACCGATCCCAGGCTGAGCATCGACGAGAAGCTGCCGAACTACCCCCACATGACCCGGGGTCGGGCCGAGATCGCACCGCACCTGCCGGAGCTGATCACCAACACCGACGCCCCGGAGCACACCCGGCTGCGCCGTCTGGTCAACCTGCCCTTCACGGTCAAGCGTGTCGAGGCACTGCGCCCGACCATCCAGCGGCTGCTCGACGGACTGATCGACGACCTGTTGGCCGGCCCCAAGCCCGCCGACCTGGTCACCGCGATCGGCCTTCCGGTCCCGACCCTGGTCATCACCGCGCTCCTGGGCGTGCCCTACGCCGACCACGAGTTCTTCCACCGCCACAGCACCGTCGGGGTCAGCCACACCTCCACCCCCGAGGAGGTGCGGGCCTCCAACGCGGCGCTGTCCGAGTACCTGGGCGAGCTGTTGGACGAAAAGAGGACGGACCCGGCGGACGACGTGCTCTCGGAGATGGCCGGGCACGTCAACGAGGGCCGGATGACCCGTGAGGAGGCCGTGATCATGGGATCGGCCATCCTCATCGCCGGACACGAGACCAGCGCCAACATGATCTCGCTGGGCACGCTCCTGCTGCTGCGAAACCCGGAACAGCTGGAGGTGCTGCGCACCACCGAGGACCCCAAGGTCGTGGCCGGCGCGGTCGAGGAGCTGCTGCGGTACCTGACGATCGTGCACACGGGGATCCGTCGGGTCGCGTTGGAGGACATCGAGGTCGGCGGGCAGGTCATTCCGGCCGGGGACGGCGTCATCTTCGACCTGGCCACCGCCGACTGGGACGCCGAGGCGTTCCCGGAGCCCGACACCCTCGACCTCTCCCGGCCGGCCCGCAAGCACCATGCCTTCGGTTACGGGGCCCATCAGTGTCTGGGCCAGACATTGGCTCGGGTCGAACTCCAGGCCGTGTTCGGCACCCTGTTCCGGCGTGTCCCCACCCTGAACCTGGCGGTGCCGTTCGAGGAGGTCGACTTCGCCTTCGAGGGCGTGGCCTACGGCCTGCGCTCCCTGCCCGTCACCTGGTGACACACGAGCACACCGAACAACGAGAAAGCGAGAGCACCATGCGAGTGGAACTGGACGAACCCAAGTGCGTGGCGTCGGGGCAGTGCGTCGTGGAAGCACCCGACGTCTTCGACCAACGCGATGAGGACGGGGTCGCGGTCGTGCTCGACCCCCACCCGCCCGAGGAACTGTACGACGAGGTGAGCGAGGCCGTGGCGATCTGCCCGGCGGCGGCACTGCGACTGGTGCGGGAATGAACCGCGTCGTCGTGGTCGGGGCCTCCGCTGCGGGGCTGGCCGCCGCCGAGACCCTGCGCCGGGAGGGCTTCGAAGGAGACGTCACCCTCATCGGGGACGAACCCCACGCGCCCTACGACAGGCCACCCCTGTCGAAGCAGATCCTGTCGCGCACGTGGCGGGAGGATCGGCTCCCACTCCGTTCCGACGAGGACCTGTCGGCCCTGAACGTGGAACTGCGGCTCGGCACCAAGGCGATCGGGTTGGACACCCACGCCCGCACCGTGAGGATCGCCTCCGGGGAGGCACTCCCCTACGACGGGCTGATCGTCGCCACCGGGGTCCGGCCGCGCGCGCTGCCCACCGCGCGCGGCCACCTCCTGCGCACCCTCGACGACGCCCTGAACCTGCGGTCCCGGCTGGAACCGGGACGCCACCTCCTGGTGATCGGCGCGGGGTTCCTCGGTGCCGAGGCCGCCGCCTCGGCACGGGGTATCGGCTGCCGGGTCACCCTGGTCGAACCTGCGCCCGTCCCCCTGGCCCATGCCGTGGGCGAGGACGTGGGACGGATGCTCTCGACGCTGCACCTGGAGCACGGCGTGGAGCTGCGCACCGGAACCGGCGTGGCGGAGGTGACCGACGAGGGGGTGCGGCTGATGGGCGGCGAGGTGATCGAGGCCGACGAGGTGCTGTTCAGCGTGGGTTCGGTGCCCAACACGGACTGGTTGGAGGACAGCGGGCTGCGCCTGGACGACGGCCTGGTGTGCGACGAGTACTGCTCGGCCGCACCGGGTGTGTACGCGGCGGGCGACGTCGCCCGCTGGCACAACCCGCTCTTCGGCGTTTCCATGCGCGTGGAACACCGCACGCACGCGGCCGAACAGGGCATGGCCGCCGCCCGGAACCTGCTCCGCGGCTCCCAGGGGCGACCGTTCGCCCCGGTGCCCTACTTCTGGTCCGACCAGTACGACGTGAAACTCCAAGCGTACGGATACCTACGCGGTCACGACGAGGTCGCCCTGGTCGAGGGCGACCTCGACGAGCGCCGGTTCATCGTCGCCTATCGCACCGGTGACCGGCTGTCCGGGGTGATCGCCGCGGGGGTTTCGCCCAGGACCCTGCGGTCGTGGCGGCAGGCCATCGCACGAGGCGCGGCCTGGGACGAGGGTCCCCCGGCCCCGTCCGAACCGACGAGGAAGGTGGCCTGAGATGGAGATGTCCGACGAACCCGAGGTGGTCGTCGTCACCGGAACCGGTGGCATGGGCGAGGCGATCGCGCGTCGTCTGGGAAACGGGCGCCGGTTGGTGCTCGCCGACCGTTCACAGGACCGGCTGGAGCGGGTCGTGGCCTCCCTGCGGGAGACGGGTTACGACGTCTTGGGCGTCCTCACGGACGTCTCCGACCGGTCCTCGGTGGAGGAACTGGCGCGCGTGGCGCGGCGGGAGGGCGGGATCGTCTCGATCGTGCACACCGCCGGTGTCTCCGCCGCCACCGCGACGGTGGAGGCGATCCTGCGTGTGGACCTGGTCGGTACCGCGCACGTCATCGACGTGTTCGAGTCCGTGGCCTCGCGCGGAACGTCCCTGGTCTGCGTGGCCAGCATGGCGGGTCACCATGCCTCGCTGAGCGCCGAGGACGAGCACGCCCTGGCCACCGTTCCCACGGATGAGCTCCTGTCCCTGGACCCGGTGAGGTCCATCGACGACGGCGTCAGCGCCTACATCGTCGCCAAACGGGCCAACCAGGTTCGTGTCCAAGCGGCGGCCCTTGCGTGGAACCGTCGGGGCGCGAGACTGAACACCATCAGCCCGGGGGTGATCGCCACCCCCATGGCGGCGGCCGAGGCCGAGTCCGCCACGGGGGACCACATGGTGGAGATGTTGCGGGCCTGCGGCATCGGCCGCAGCGGCACCCCTGGTGAGATCGCCGAGGCCATCGCGTTCCTCTCCGGGACCGACTCCCGGTACATCACCGGGACGGACCTGCTGGTGGACGGCGGCCAGGCGGCCTGGATCCGCCACCATCGCCCCACCGGATAGGGCCGGTACCGCCCTCGTGAGCGCCCCGACACGCCTCGCCGCGCGTCGGGGCGCTCTCTCGGTCCTACCGCTTGCGGGCGAGGCCGCAGAACTCGTCCATTTCTCGGGCCCGTCCGACTTCGGGGGGTTCGGGGTGCCACAGGGGGCACGAGACCACGCCGGGCTCGACGAGTTCCAGGCCGTCGAACAGGGCGGTGATCCGCTCCGGGGTGCGCAGGTGGTAGACGGCCGAGCCCGCCTCGTTCCAGCGGCGCACCGCTTCCTCCATGCCCTCACCGGTCACGGCGCTGGTGCTGTGCACGATCGCCAGGTGGCTGCCCGGGGGCAACGCTTCCATGAGGTGGTCGATGATCCGCTTCGCCTCGGTGTCCTCGCCGACGAACGGCAGTACGCCGAACAGCGTGATCGCGACCGGGCGTTGCAGGTCCAGGGTCCGGGCCGCCTGCTCCAGGATCGCGGCCGGGTCGCGCAGGTCGGCGTGGACGTAGTCGGTCGCCCCTTCCGGGGTGCCGGCGAGCAGCGCGCGGGCGTGCGCGAGCACGAGCGGGTCGTTGTCGACGTAGACCACCCGGGCGGCCGGGTTCGCCGCCTGGGCGACCTCGTGGGTGTTGTTCGCGGTCGGCAGGCCGGTCCCGATGTCCAGGAACTGGTCGATGCTCGCCTCCTCCACCAGGTGGGTGACCATGCGGACCAGGACCGCCCTGGTGGCGACGGCGATGTCGACGATCTCGGGCAGGACGGCGACGATCCCGTCGCCCGCCTCCCGGTCGACGGGGTAGTTGTCCTTGCCGCCCAGCCAATAGTTCCAGATCCGGGCGGAATGGGACTGTGAGGTGTCGATGGGGGGTGTGGAAGCCATGGGGACCGTTCTTCGGGGGGTCTGGTCCGGCTCATCCTAGGGGTGTTCGAGGGCGGCCCTCCTCCTTCGACAGCAGGTAGTCGACGACGTCGGCGGCGGAGAAGTCCGGGCCGGCGTGGCGCAGCAGTTCGGGGAGGAAGTCCAGGTCCTGTCCCAGGGTGAGCAGCGGTGGTTCGACGTAGCCACCGGGGCGGTGCTGGTGCAGGCCCACGTTGGCGGTCAAGGCGTTGCACAGACAGCGGCGCCCGTCGGTGTCCTCCTTCGCCCCGCCCTTTCGGACGTAGGCGTCGACGGGTTCGGCGGGGCAGCGGTAGCCGATCGTGCCGTTGTCCTTGCGGAACGGGGTACGCAGGAAACCGAGGTCGCACAGGCGGGGCCGCAGGGCGAACTCCCCCTCGTCAGAGAGGGTGTCCGGCACCCGGGCCACCTTGAACGGGAAGCCGGTGGGCGAGGCCAGGGGGTCGTTGCGCACCTGAAGGGTTCCGGCCTTCCCTCGGGTCAGGAGCCTCTGCCGCAGACCGGGGGTCAGCCCCGATTCCCGGGCCAGCGCGAAGACGGTTCCGACCTGCACACCTGCCGCGCCCTCGTCCTTCGCCGCCGCCAGTCCCCTCGGTGTCGCCTGACCGCCCGCGAGCCAGAAGGGAAGTCCGAGCGCGGCGACCTTGGCGACGTCGATCGCGTCGCGCGGTCCGTACACCGGCTCGCCCTCCTCGCTGAGCCCGTTCCGGCGCCGTGGCGGGGCGCTGTGGCCGCCGGCCCGGTGGGTCTCCAGGACGAACCCGTCGGGCCGGGTGGCCGGGGAGCGGTGCAGGTACTGAGCCAGCACCGTGGAGGCGACGATCGCCAGGAAACGCGGTCGGGCCAGGCTTGGGGGCACGGGTCCGGCGAGGCCGGCCGGGTCGAAGGCGACGGTGTGCCGCTCCTGCGATCCCTCCACCGCGACCGTGAGTTCGGTGGCCGAGTGCGTGCTCAGGGCGTCGAGCAGCCCCGGGATCTCGCCGGGGATCCCCGCGCCCATCAGGACGTGGTCGACCCCCGCCAGCATCGCCCCGTAGGCGGCGGGTTGGGTCGCGAGTTGGATCTTCTCCATGTAGTTGACGCCGACTGGCCCGTCGTGGCCCTCCTTGGCCAGCCACACCTCGACGAAGTTGCCCGCGACCGTGAGTTCGTCACGGGCCCGGTTCGGGCGCAGGCCGAGTCGGGGCACCGGGCGGAACGGGCGGCCGGCCGGTATCCCACCGGGCACGAAGTACCGGTCCACGATCCGGGAGACGATGCCCTGGTCGGGGAAGTGGGACAGCGCTCGGCGCATGTCCCCGGCCGGGTCGCCGAGTTGGAGTCGGCGGGCGAGCTGGGCGTCGAGGGCGACCCCCGAGACCACGCCGAGTTGGCCGGTGCGCGCGACGGCGCGGGCGAGCCGCCATCCGGACACCCCGACCCCCATACCGCCCTGGATGACGGCGGGTAGTACGCCGGTGGTGGAACCGGTGGGCATGGCGGACACTCCTGTGGGTGAGGGCGGGTGGTCCGACCAGCTTCGAGCACACCGGCCCCGGGAACGAGGGGCCCTCCGTCCCCGTCACCGGATCGGAAGGTCCCCTCGTGCGTGGGTCACTTCTCCCCCGCGGGCTCCCTGCGCACGCTCAGCAGGAAGACGCTGTCCTCCAGGGCCGTCACGGAGTGGCGTTCGGGCGGGATCGGCACGATCTCCCCGCCGGTGAGCTCCCATTCGCGTCCATGTCCGTTCAGCCGGATCCTGCCGGTGAGCACCTGTAGCGTCGCCTCCGGCGGGCTTTCGTGCTCGGCCAGTTCGGTGTCCTTGAGCAGGGCCAACGCGGTCTGGCGCAACAGGGAGTCCCGGTCGCCGTACACCGTGGTCGCGGCACGGTGGGCGTGCGCCCCTCGTGCCTTCCCCAGCAGGTCCTCGGCCAGGGCTTTCAGGTCGATCGTGCCGTTCGGACTCGCGTGCTCGCTCATCGTGCCCCTTCCTCGGGCGCCGTCCCTCGGCACCCCGTCGTCACTCTCGGTCGCGACCGGAGTTTATACAGCACGGGTCGGTGGAAACAGGGTCCACGCCACCGCGCTACCGACGTCCTAGGGCCTCGCCGTCGGTGAACTCCGCGGCCCGCTCCCGCACGAGACCGCGGACGATGAGCGCCGCCGGTGAGGGCCGGCCCTGGGAGCGCTGCACGAGACAGATCCGCACCGGCTCCGCGCCACGGATCGGGATCCAGCGCAGTCCGGGCACATCACCGGAGGTGTCGAAGCGCGCGAGCAGGCCGATGCCCGCCCCGTGACCCACCATGACCTTGAGCGACCGGGCCGACATCGTCTGCACGACGACGTCGGGGTCGGCGATGTTGTCGTGCAACCGATCCCACATCACGGTCCCGGCGCGCATGGTGACGATGGGCCACGTGGCGAGGTCGCGCCAGGCGAGTTCCTCACGTCGGGCCAACAGGTGGTCCGTGCGCACCACGACGCCCAGGGGCGCGCACGACAGCGGCGAGCGGCGAAGTCCAGCGGCGGCCGGTGCCGCCGGGGCCGAGATCACCCCGAAGTCCAGGTCACCGTGCCGCACACGGCTCTCGATGTCCCCAGAGGAGGTCTCGGTGACACCGAAGCGCAGGTCGGTGTGTTCGGCGCGCAGGCGAGCGACCACCGGCGCGATGAGGGTCTCGGCGACCACGGAGATCGCCCCGATCGCCACCCGCCCCTGGTAGGACCCACCCGATTCCGCGGCGGCCCGCAGGGCGGCGTCCTCGGCGGCCACCAGACGCGTGAGGGGTTCGATCATCGCCTGCCCGGCGTCGGTGGGGCGCACGCCCTGGTGGCTGCGGGTCAGCAGCACCACGTCGAGTTCCTCCTCCAGGAGGGCGACCTGCTCTCCGAGCGTGGGCTGGCTGACCCCACAACGTGAGGCGGCCGCCCGCAGGGAACCGGTCTCGACCGCCGCCAGAAAGTACCGTGCACGCTCGACTCGCATCGCGTCACCATAACGGACTCCCCTATCACCCGTCGAAGGTGCTCCCGTCTTCCACGCAGGTACCTCCGAGGGTCATGATCGACGCACGTCATCACATGAACCAGATCACACTCCAGGTGGAAGGAAATCCCTCATGGCCTCCCAGCCGCTCGCCGGGATCACCGTGCTCGACCTGTCCACCATCCTGGCCGGTCCGCTGGCCGCGACACTGCTCGGCGAGTTCGGAGCCGAGGTGATCAAGGTCGAACAACCCGGCACCGGCGACCCGGCCCGCCGTTACCCGCCGCTGGACGGCGACACTTCGGCGGGCTGGACCCTGCTCGGACGCGGCAGGCGCAGTCTCACGCTGGACCTGCACCGCCCCGGAGCTGCCGAGATCGTCGGGCGTCTGGCTCGCGAGGTCGACGTGGTGGTCACCAACTTCCGTCCGGCGACGCTGCGGCGGTTCGGTGTCGACTTCGACGACCTGCGTGCCTACCGCCGCGACCTCGTGATGGTGCACGTCAGCGCCTTCGGGCGGACGGGACCGTACGCCGACCGCCCCGGTTTCGCCCGGGTCGCCGAGGGGTTCGCCGGTCTGACCCATCGAACTGGGTTCCCCGACGGTCCACCGACCTTCACCGGCTACCCGGTGGCCGACGGTGTCACGGGGATCTACGCCGCGTTCGCCACGCTGCTGGCCCTACGCCAACGTGACCAGACGGGAGAGGCGCAGCTGGCCGACATCCCGCTATACGAGCCGTTGCTCCGGATGATGGAGGACTTCGTCGTGGACTACAGCGTGACCGGGCACAGCGTTCAGCGCCAAGGCAACCGGAACCCGCACATCAGCCCCAACGACATGTACCGCACCCGCGATGAGCGCTGGATCGCCCTGCCGGCCTCCACCGACCGCATGTGGGAACGGCTCGTCGAGCTGATGCGGGCCCCGGACCTGGCCGTCCACTCCACGATGGCGGCCAGGGTCGAACACCGGGACGAGATCGAGGGGCGGGTGGCCGCGTTCGTCGCCGAGCACGACGCCGTCGAGCTCCTGGCCCGGCTGGACGCGGCCGGTATCGCCGCCGGACCCGTCAACTCCGCCGAGCAGGTGTGCACGGACCCGCACATCCGGGAGCGCGGCTCGATCGTCGAGGTCCGGGATGCCCAGGGGCGCGGCAGGCTGGTCCAGGCGCCCGCCGGGCGCTTCTCCGGGTTCGAGGGGCGCATCGGCCGTCCGGCGCCGGGGTTGGGCGAGCACACCACCGAAGTCCTGCGCGACCTGCTCGGTATGACCGCGAACGAGATCGACGACCTGCGCCACCGCGGCCTCGTCTGAGCGAAAGGGACCTCCCCCGTGACCATCGCCGACCTCTCCATCGTCGTCCTGCTCCTCCTCTTCGCCGCCACCGCGTTGCGCGGTTTCAACCTCGGGCTGGGTGCCTTCGCCGCCGCGTTCCTCATCGGCGCCGCCACGGGGATCCCCTCCGAAGAGGTCACGGGGTTCTTCCCCGCCGACTTCTTCATCCTGATCGTCGGTGTGACCGCGCTGTTCACCGTCGCCAAGATCAACGGCACACTCGACTGGATGTTGGACGGGCTGCTGCGGCTGGTCAGGGGCAAAGCCCTGCTCGTGGCCCTGGTCCCGTTCGTCGCCGGGGCGCTCCTGGCGGCCTTCGGGACACTTCCCGCGGCGGCCACCGCGATCGTCGCGCCCATCGCCCTCGGGTTGTCGGCGCGCTACGGTCTCCCCCCGTTGACGATGGCCGTCCTGGGCATCATGGGCATCCTCAGCGGCCTGTTGTCACCCCTGGCCGTGTACGGCGTGACGGCCCACCAGCAGAGCGTCTCGATGGGGCTCGGCATGCCCGATCACGCACCGTTCACCCTCCTGGCCGGTTCCCTGCTCGCCGGCGTCGTCGTCTGCGTGGGGGTACTGACCGTGACCCGCCTCCTCGGCGCACTTCCCACGAGCCGGAGCCTGGTACCGGCCGACGGCCAGGCGGGGTCGACCACCGGCGATCCGGCCGACGCCGGGCGAGCGCCGGACCGGGCCGAGGCGCCCGACCTGTCGGTGCGCGTGGTCACCCTCGGCGGCATGGCCGCCGTTCTCGTCCTATCGGTGGGTTTCGACATGAACATCGGCTACCTGGGCGTCACCGCGGCCTGCCTTCAACTCCTGATCCTGCGGATCGAGCCCGCGCCGGCCGTGGCCCGCATGCCGTGGGGCATCGTGCTGCTGATCGGTGGTCTACTGACCTACATCGGTGTGATGCAGGACCTGGGCGCGTTCGAGCGCATCAGCGACCTGCTCACGATCGAGGGTTCGGCGATGCTGACCCTGCTCCTGCTGTGCTATATCGCCGGCATCACCTCGTTCGCCGCGAGCTCGATCGCGGTCTTCGTGACGGCGATGCCCCTGTTGCCCGCGGTCGTCGAAGCGGGGGCCTCCCCCATCGGCGCCATCCTGGCGGTGGCGTTGTCCTCGGTGATCGTCGACATCAACCCGCTCGGCATCACGGGCGGACTGATCCTCGGCGCGGCCCCGGAGGAGACACGACCGACCCTGTTCCGTCAGCTGCTGCTGTACGGACTGGTGTCCGTCGCCGTCGGTCCGCTGATCGTCTGGGCGGTCTTCGGCTGGTGGTGAGCCTCGACCTCCATTTCCTCCTCGGTGGACAGCAGGGCCCGCAGGCGCCATCCGCCGTCGGGGCAGGGACCCGCGCTGATCTCCCCACCCGCCAGAGCCACCCGCTCCCGCAGACCCGTCAACCCGTACCCACTACGCGGCAACGAGTGCACCACACCCGGAACCGGACCATTGGCCACCTCCACCTCCAACCGATCCACCCCATGACGCAACCACACCCGCACCCGAGCACCCGTGGCGTGCTTGGCCGCGTTCGTCAACGCCTCCTGCACCACCCGAAACGCCGTACGCTGCACCGCCAAAGGCGACTCACCACCCTCACCCGCGTGCTCGCACTCCACATCCATCCCCGCACCACGCCACTGCGCCACCAACCCCTCCACATCCGCCAACACCGGCTGCGGAGCCGTGGGAGCCGCCTGCCCCTCCTCCTCACGCAACACACCCAAGATGCCGCGCAACTCCGTCAACGCCTCACGCCCCGTGGTACGGATCAACCCCGCCGCCCGCTCGGTCCGCTCATCAACGGACGACACCTCCAACCCACCCGC